>NZ_JBDUCX010000196.1:0-13060 GCF_040003245.1 Chthoniobacter sp. | reverse complement strand
GAGCATTTCGTCGTGCATGGAGCAGACGAGTACTTTGATGCCCGGCTGGAGGACGACGAGATCCTTGATGAGTTCCAGCCCGCCCCGGCCGGGCATGTTGAGATCGGTGAGCACGAGATCGGGCAGCTCGCGCTCCACGGCGGTCAGCGCATCGGCGGCATTGGGCGCGGTGGCGCAGACGGCGAGATCGGGCTGCGCATTGAGCATGAGCTGGTAGCCGTCGAGGACCACGGGATGATCGTCGACGAGGAGAATGTGGAACCGGGCGTCGTTTGCCCGACGCTTGCTGGCTTTGGGCTGGCTCATGAGGACGAGGGAATAAAGCAGGCGACGCGGGTGCCGCCAGCGGGAGAGGAACCGATTTCGAGGGTTCCGCTGACCAGCTTCAGCCGGTGTCGCATCACGCTGAGGCCGATGCCGCCGTCCCCGGTCGGAGTTTCGGGCAGGCCGTCGCCATCGTCTTCCACTTCGAGGACGAGGGTTGCTCCGCGGCGCTCGAGGCCAATGCGAATTTCCTTGGCGGCGGCGTGCTTGAGCGCGTTGTTCACCGCTTCTTGCGCCACGCGGTAGAGGTGGCCAGCCAGTACCACGTCGGACACTTGCACCGGCTGCGGGCAATCGAAGATGCAGCGGAGGCGGGCGCTGCGGGCGGTGGCCTCGGCGAGTTCGTGCAGTGCATGCATGAGTCCATCGTCGGCGAGGGACACCGGAGCGAGCCCGTGCGAAAGGGCGCGCACTTCGGCGATCGTTTCGCGGAGTTGCCGCCCGAGGCTCTCGGCCTGGGGCACGAGGGAAGGTGCGGCGGAACCGAGGGCGGTGATGAGCCCATTCGTGGCCAGCGAAGCGGCGGTGAGTTGCTGGCCGAGCCCATCGTGCAAATCGGCGCCGATGCGCCGCTGTTCACGCTCCGAGGTATCCAGGATCACCCGCTCCAGCCGCACGCGCTCGGCTTCCCGCTCCGCGAGACGGGCCCCCATGGCTGCGAAGGCGATCGACAATTCATGCACTTCGTCCCCGCCCGATATTTTCACCAAGCTGTTCGCCCGTCCATCGCCGTAATCCCGGACCGCGCGCGTGAGCCGGGCCAGCCGGGCGGCGAAGCCAAAGTGCAGCCCCACCCACAGGCACAGGCAGAGCAGGGTGATGGCGGCGGCCACCCACTGCCGCTGGTAGCGGGCGTCTTCCATCGCCTGTTGCACCGCACTCGCGTGATCGAAAACCACGAGAGCCCAGGCGGTTTCGTGTGCGCCGATGGCGAAGGGATACGCGCCGTAGAGGAGCGTTCCCTCCTCGCTGTGATTGCCCGTTTGGGTGGTGTCTTCATGTTCCTTCGCCGCGAGTTTCATCGCAGGTGCCAGGGGGGTTTCGCTGGCCGGCCGGCCTTCCCAGCGCTTTTCCGAGTCATCGATGACCACACCCTGGTCATTGACCAAAGCCGCCTCCTTCAGCCACGGCTGATGCGCCCACGTGGCCAAATCCTCGGCGAGCATCGCCGCTTCCCCGTGCTCCGCCTGTCGGCCGCTGCGCCGGGCCATGCGTTCTCCCGTCGCATCCATTTCCGCGAGCACTTCCTTGCGATTGCGGGAAAGATCGTTCGCCAGATTTAGCTCAAACTCGAACCAAGTGGTGGCGAGCCCGAAGACGAATACGAGCATGGGCACGTAAAAGCGCGCGGGCGGGGGAAATGACATGGCCGCAAGATACGCAGAACGCGCGGGGCTGCGAGTGGGGTGAAGCCCACCGATGGGAAAAGGATTGGCATCGCGGAGCGGAATGCCACGATGCCGGTCCACAAAATAATCCCATGAATCTTCTCCCCATCCTTCGCTCCCACCCGTCCACCACGACTCTCGGCAAATTGCTGGCCATGGGGTTTGCGCTTTGTCTATTCGCCATTTCGGCCAATGCCGAGCCGCTCCAGCTCGCCTCGAGTTACAAAGCGAAAGGCACGAACGGCGACGGCTCTCCTTACAAAGGCACGGTCTCTATCAAGATCATTTCCGACACGACCTTCAGCATCGACTGGAAGATCGAGGGCTCAGTGACCAAGGGATTCGGCATGCGGATGAACGATACGCTCTCCGCCACCTACATGCTCAATGGCGAGCCCGGCCTCATCATCTACAAAGTGCAACCCGACGGCAGCCTGTCGGGCATCTGGGCCATTCGCGGCGTAAGCGGAAATGGCACGGAAACGCTGACCCCGTAGGACGGAAAGGCCGTCGCTGGCGGCTGGAGTGTTCCAAGACGTACAAGCCGCACAGGCTGGTCTTCTGGAACACACTGGGGCGGAGACGGAGCAGGATTTAGGCGTCTCGACCGGGGAAGGAAGTGTCTGCCACGGTGAGTAGCTCGACGCGACTCATGGTCTGGTTTCGTGGCGAGGCCACAGATCCTGAGCGTGGCCTTTCACGCTGGAAGAAGCAATTTCGGGAGCCCCACCACGATGCCAAATCCGTAGATCGCATCGAGCCAAAAAATGGAGCCGATGGCGCCGAGGAAGATGGTGGCAACCAGTGGCGTGCCGAATAGCTTGGCCGTGATGGGGGAGCCCGGAGACCAGACACTGTGCCAGATGCTGCGAGCATCTCCGGTGCTCGGGAAGGAGTGCATGGCGATGGAAATTGCGAGCCACATGAAGATGCCACTGGCTGCGGTGAGCTTATCGAAATTCACGTTGAGCGAGCGCCGCGACGAGGCCGCAAGCCACGCCGATGAAGGTGTTGAGAAAGAAAGGGCCGACGCCGATCAAGATGTGTTTCCAGACGGAGGTGGGACGATCGTGGATCACGTAGCCGGAGGGATTGCCGATACGGAAGTAACATACCTTGTGGATGGCCGTGCCGGTGAGTTTACAGAACATGACATGCGCCAGTTCGTGAACGATGACACCGGGACAGGTCAGGATGGAGATAAGGAATCCGGGGATGAAAAACATGAGGTTCTGGGAAGGTGAGGTGAGAGGTTCGATCGAGGCAAGCTTGGCAACGAAGGCGGGTCAGTGCGACTCCATTCGCGGGGACATTGTGAGCGAATCCGAGGAACCCCGTCGGGCAACCAGCGATATCGATGGTTATGCGACGGGGTTTGCCCCGCTCTCCCATAGGCGTCTCGCTGCGCTCGGCTTTCGACTCCGTTACACTCCGCTCAGAACGAAATGCGAGAAGAAGATCACTTTCGGGAAGACTGCTTAAGCGAATGTCTGCCGCGGGTAGTGAGCGAGGTGGATAGTGACTTCTTCGACGAAGGCCTCGCCGAAGTCTTTGAGCTTTTGGGCGCCGACGCCGGGGATCTTGCCGAACTGCCCGGTGGTGGTGGGGTAGGCGCGGGCCATTTCGCGGAGGGTGGCGTCGGAGAAGATGATGTAGGCGGGGACGTCGCGTTCGTCGGCGAGCTTGCGGCGGAGGGTGCGCAGGCGGTCGAAGAGGACTTCGTCGCAGGCGATGTCGCCTTTGCGAGTGCGGGCCTTTTTCTCGGCGATGGCGACGGGCTTGGTGAGGGTGATCTGGCGGCGGCTCTTGAGGGCGGCGAGGCCGTCGGCGGTGAGCTCGACGGTGGCAAACTTTTCGGCGCTCTGGCCTAACAAGCCGAGGCGGATGAGTTCGCGGCCGAGCGATTGCCATTCGCCGCGTTTCATTTCCTGGCCGATGCCGTAGGCGGAGATTTTCTCGTGGCCCCATTTGCGGACGGCTTCGGTTTCGCCGCCGGTGAGGACCTCGATGATGTGATTGAGGCCGAAGTTGAAGCCGCTGCGCTCGCGGACGCGGTAGACGCAGGAGAGGAGTTTTTGCGCGGCGAGGGTGCCGTCGAAGGTCTCGCGCGGGGTCAGGCAATTGTCGCAGCCGCCACAGTTTTCCTCGGGCCAGACTTCGCCGAAATAGCCGAGGAGCTCGACGCGGCGGCAGGAGGAGCTTTCGGCGAAGTGGACCATCTGCTGGAGCTGGGCGCGGGCGAGGCGGCGCTCCTCGGGGTCGGTCTTTTCCTCGATGAAGGCGGTCTGCTTGACGACATCCGCCGCGGAGAAGAGGAGGACGCATTCACTGGGCAGCCCGTCGCGTCCAGCGCGGCCGGTTTCCTGGTAGTAGCCCTCGATGTTCTTGGGCAGATCGTAGTGCAAGACGAAGCGGACGTTGGGTTTATTGATGCCCATGCCGAAGGCGATGGTGGCACAAATGACGCGTATCTCATCGCGGAGGAAGAGTTCCTGATTCTTCGAGCGTTCGTCGCCGGTGAGGCCGGCGTGGTAAGGGCGCGCGGGGATGCGATCGGCCATGAGGCGCTCGGCCACGCTCTCGGCGGCCTTGCGACTGGAGCAGTAGATGATGCCGCTCTCGCCGGGGCGTCCGCGGAGGAAGGCGAGGACTTGATCGTAAGGCTGGGCGCGCGGGAGAACGCGATAGGTGAGATTGGGGCGATTGAAGCTGGCGGTGTAGCAGCGCGGAGCGCGGAGGTGCAGCTTCTCGACGATATCGTCGCGCACGCGCTCGGTGGCGGTGGCGGTGAGGGCCATGACGGGGACGTCGGGCAGACTGGCGCGGAGATCGGCGAGCTGGCGGTACTCGGGGCGGAAGTCGTGGCCCCATTCGCTGATGCAATGCGCTTCATCAATGGCCAGCAGGGTGACGTTCCAGGCGCGGAGGTTATCGACGAAGCCGGGAAGCATGAGGCGCTCGGGGGCGGCGTAGAGGAGGCGGTATTCGCCGCGGTGCAGGCCGCGGAAGCGGGCGCGCGCTTCGTCGCCATCGAGGGTGGAATTCAGGAAGGTGGCGGGGACGCCGGCCGCGGTGAGGGCGTCGACCTGGTCCTTCATCAGCGCGATGAGGGGGGAGACGACCACGGTGAGGCCGTCGCGCAGGAGCGAGGGAAGCTGGAAACAGAGGGATTTGCCGCCGCCGGTGGGTAAAAGAGCGAAAACGTCGCGGCCGGCCAGGGCATCGGTGATGATTTCCTCCTGTAAAGGGCGGAAAGAATCGTAGCCGAAGGTTTGTTTCAAGGTGGCGAGTAGGGAGCGGGACGAGATCAAGTAGGGTATTTCACGGTAGGTAGGGCAGGGACGCAAGTTTGGCTTGCGGATCTCTGTGGGGGTTGCGTGTAAACCCTTAGTGTAGGTCGAACTCTACCGCTTTCCACGGAGGATGTTTTGGGGGTAAACCTCAGGGATTCAGGGGATTCCCTGAGGTGGATATACAGAGACGTCCGGCGGAGCGGCGTATGCCCACTGCTTTATAAGAGGTATGAAAATTACAACGATTTTGACGGCGGTGATGGTGATCTCGACGGGCGCTTCCTGCCTGGCAGGTGGCATCCGAATTGGAGAAACGCCGGCCGCGCGGATGGCCAAGGACTCGACCATTCCCGGGAAGGGCAAGGCGGGTCAGTGTCTGCCTTTTGCCACGGCGCTCCAAAAGAAAATGGCCGCGGCGGGGATTGCCGCGCGAGTGGTTGTGTATGGATACGAAGCGGGTGGTGTTCCCACGACGGATGCGGCGGGCGATGTTTCGGCCCAGCCAGCGTTTGGCACGGCGGCCGGGCGCGGATCGCATGCGGTGGTGATGTATGACGATGGCGGACGGACTTACGTGATGGACAATCAATCGTGGACGCCGCAATGGGTGCACAACGCGGCTCCGGTCCAGATGGCGCAACAGTTCAGCGGGATCCATTGCAGCGTGAAGATGGCACGGGTGGTGCCGACCGAGCGTCCGCGTCGGGCGACGACAATGGTGGCGGCGGCGGTGCCTCGCTCGACGACGAAGCGGCTGGCGGCGAACTGAAACAGGCTTCCTTAGGCGGCCCACCTTCCCGGCATCGACGGCGCGATGCCCTCCAGGATATCTGTGGCGGGCTAGAACGACTTGTAGTGCACGCTGAGGGTGCGATAGGCCTGCGTGGTATTCACGGCGGCGAAGTAGACCAGCTCGATGGCGGTGTTATTCTGGTTCCACTTGTAACCGATGATCTTTTGGGTGACGTCGGCGTCTGGCGCCTGCTCGGTGCGGCGGGCGATGAGCTGGCCTTCGCCGTAGCGCTGCTCGAGGCGCTTGCGCACGTCGTTCATGAGCGTGGTGTAATGGGCGTCGTCCCAACCTTCCTGCTGATACTGCAACTCGACTTCGACCAATTCGCCGCGGTGGAAGTAGAAGACGGTGCGCTTGAGGCCGGTTTGGAGCAGGCCCTCGACATCCCAGGCTTCCTTGCCGTCCACGAGATGCTTGTCGACGATGGTGGCCTTGGCGCCGCCGAGGAGTTTTTCGAGGCGCTGGGCGGTTTCGCCCCAGCGGAGGCCGAAGGGCGGGTTGATTTCCTCGGCGCGCAGGGCGCTGGCTCCCAGAAAAAGGAGCACGGCGATGAGCCGGACGAGGTGTTTCAACATGATGGACATCGAAAGTAGGCGCGGGGTGGCCGGTGGCGAGGCGATTTTCGCCCGTCGCCCCTGCGGGCGATTCGCTTAGAGCGCGCCGCGCGCCAAAGAGTTCAATTCTTTTTCGCCGTGCTCGAGATATAGACCTCCCGGAGCTGCTTGAAATCGACTTCCACAGGCGAGTGCGTCATGAGATCGGCGCCGCGGTTGTTCTTCGGGAAAGCGATGACTTCGCGGATGGATTCCGCGCCGACGGCGAGCATGACCAGGCGGTCGAGGCCGAGGGCGATGCCGCCATGAGGCGGCGCGCCGAAGCTGAACGCGCGGAGAAGATGACCGAACTTGACTTGCTGCTCCTCGGGGTTGACGCCGAGCACTTCGAACAGCTTCGCCTGGAGATCCTTCTCGTGGATCCGGATCGAGCCGCCGCCGAGTTCGACGCCGTTGAGGACGACGTCGTAGGCGACGGCGCGGACCTTGGCGTATTCGCCGGCTTCGAGGGCGGGGACGTCCTCGGCCTTCGGGCGGGTGAACGGATGGTGCACGGCGACCCAATGGTTGTCTTCGGGTGAAAAGGCGAGCAGCGGAAAATCGACGACCCAGTGGAAGTTCAGTTCGTCCTTCTTCGCGGCGAGGATGCCGAGGATATCGGCGCAGCGCAGGCGGACACGGCCGAGCACTTCGACCACGGGCTCGAGCTTGAGATCCGCGCCGAAGAACAGGACGTCGCCGGGGGCGAAGCCCAGGCGCTCGGTGAGCGCGGCCTTTTCGGCTTCGCTGAAGAACTTCACGATCGGCGATTCCCATTCGCCGCCTTCGCTCCATTTGATGTAGGCGAGGCCCTTGGCGCCGAACTCAGTCTTGACCCATTCCTCCCATTTCTTGAGCTGCTCCTTGCTGAGGAGCGCGGCGGCGCCCTTGGCATTGAGCCCCTTGATCACCCCACCGCCATCGGCGACGGAGCGGAAGACCTTGAACTGCGACTCGCGGAAGATGTCGGCCAGATCGACCAGCTCCAGGCCGAAGCGCAGGTCGGGCTTGTCGGAGCCGAAGCGGTTCATGGCGTCGGCGTAGGAGAGGCGCGGGAAAGGCGTGGGGACATCGACGCCGCGGGCTTCCTTGAAGATGCGCACGAGGAGGCCCTCGATGAGCGTCTGGATTTCCACGTCGGTGATGAAGGACGCCTCGACGTCGATCTGCGTGAATTCCGGCTGACGGTCGGCCCGCAAATCTTCATCGCGGAAGCAGCGGGCGATCTGGAAATACTTCTCCAGGCCGGCGACTTGCAGGAGCTGCTTGTACTGCTGCGGAGCCTGCGGGAGCGCGTAGAAGGTGCCGGGGTTGAGCCGCGACGGCACGAGGAAATCGCGCGCGCCCTCGGGAGTGGGGTTCGAGAGGATGGGCGTCTCGATCTCGAGGAAGCCGGCTTCATCGAGGTAGTCGCGCGTGGCTTTCACGATGCGATGGCGCAGCTTGAGGTTGCGCTGCATGTGCTCGGTGCGCAGGTCGAGGTAGCGGTACTCGAGCCGCAGGTCTTCGTTGACCTTCGGGTCGTCGAGCGGGAAGGGGGGCACGTCGGCCTTGTTCAGGACAGTCAACTCGGTGGCGATGATTTCGATGGCGCCGGTGGCCAGTTTGGCGTTCTCGGTGCCGGCGAGGCGGGCACTCACCTTGCCGGTGATCTGGATGACGTCTTCACTGCGCAGCTTGTGCGCGAGCGCGGAGGCATCCGCGTTCTCCTCGGAACGAAAAACGATCTGGGTGACGCCTTCGCGATCGCGCAAATCGATGAAGATGACGCCCCCTTGGTCGCGGTTGGAATTCACCCATCCGGCGAGCGTGACGGATTGGCCGATATCGGCGGGGCGAAGTTGATGGCAGGAATGGGTGCGGTACATGGCAGGGGCGCGGAATGTAGCCGGAATTGCGCGGAGGTGGAGAAGAATTTGGGGGAAAGAGCTTGTAGCGTCGGACTTGACCTGCGGGCGACTCCGCGTGACCGTCGCCGCGTGCCTCACCTTGTCAAACTTCGCCGCGTTCTCCCCCTCGCTATTTTGCTCCTGCTGCCGGTGCTCAGCCCCGGGGCCATCAAGACGGTGCAAAAGAACTATCTACAGGAGGCCGAGCAGGCGTTGCGCGATAATAAGGTCGACGAAGCCCTGGCCGCGCTCGATGCCGCGCTGACGGAAGATCCGGACAACGCGGCAGCGCACTTCTGGCGCGGACGGCTGCGGGCCGGCAAAGGGGAGTATGACAAGGCGCTGCCCGACCTGAATGCGGCGATCCGCCTCAAGCCGACCGCGGAGGCCTATGCGCATCGCGGCTACATTTTCCAAAAGCAGCGGCAATTCGACGATGCGCTGGCCGATTTCAACCAGGCACTGCGGCTCGATCCGCAGCATTACCTCGCACTCTTTCTCCGCGGGCTGGTGCTCGGGGACAGCGGCAGCACCAAGGCTTCGCTGAGCGATCTGGATTCCGCGCTCGCGCTCCAGCCGGACAGCCGGGAAGCGCTGCAGGCGCGCGGCCAGGTACACGTGATTCGCAAGGAATTGGACCTGGCGATGGCCGATTTCGAGCGCTGCATTCAGCTCGATCCGAAAGACCCGACCGGCCACACCGGACGCGGCGGTGTGAATTACCTGAAGGGTGATTTCAAGGAAGCGGTCGAGGATTACACGCAAGCCGTGGATTTGCTGCCGAAGGACCCGCAGCCGCTGGCCCAACGCGGCTACGCTTACGCCGGGCTGGGCGACATGGACAAGGCGATGGCCGATTTCAATGCCGCGCTGGCGATCAACCCGAAGGATCTGCCGTCGCTGCTGGGCCGGGCGGAGATTCATCGCAGCAAGAAGGGGTGGGGTGATGCGCTCAAGGATTACCAAGGGATTCTCGCGTTGGCGCCGGGCGATTTCCGGGCCCTGCTCGGGGAAGCATCGGCGCAGTATGGGTCGGGTGATCTCGAGAACGCCCTCGGCACTTATGCTCAACTGATCCAGCGCTTTCCCACCGAGGCGCAGCCCTTCAACGATTGCGCGTGGCTGCTGGCCACCGGCGTGAAGGACAAGGTGCGCGACGGGAAGCGCGCGGTGGAACTCGCCAGCCAGGCCTGCGATTTGACCAGCTACCAGAACCCCGGCTACCTCGACACGCTCGCCGCGGCTTTTGCGGAGAAGGGCGAGTTTGCCAACGCGATCAAATGGCAGGAGGAAGCGGTCAAGGCCTCCAGCCAGGAGCCGCCGGAAGTGCAGGCGGACATCAAGTCGCGGATCGAACTCTACAAGCAGAACAAGCCCTACCGCGAAGAGCAGAAGTAGACGACGCGAAGGGCTGCGCCCGACGCATCGAGGTCAGGCCATCAGCGGCTTGACGATGTTGCCGGCAACATTGGTCAGGCGCACGTCGAGGCCCTGGAACTTGGTGGAGAGACGTTTGTGGTCGACGCCCATGAGGGCGAGCATGGTGGCGTGGAGGTCATGGACGTTGACCACGTTTTCCACGGCGCGGTAGCCGAGTTCATCGGTGGCGCCGTAGGTGGTGCCGGCTTTGACACCGCCGCCGGCCATGAAGACGCTGAAGCCGAGGATGTGATGGTCGCGGCCGGTGCCCTGGCCCATCGGCGTGCGGCCAAATTCTCCGCCCCAGAGGATGAGGGTGTCGTCGAGCAGGCCGCGTTGCTTGAGGTCGGTAATGAGCGCGGCGGTGGACTGGTCGACGTCCTTCGCGCCGGACTTCATGCCTTCGTCGAGGTTGCCGTGGTGATCCCACGCGCGGTGGTAAAGCTGGATCATGCGCACGCCGCGTTCGGCGAGCCGGCGGGCGAGCAGGCAGTTGGAGGCGAAGCTGCCATCGCCGGGACGCGTCACGCCGTAGAGATCGAGCATTTCCTTGGGCTCGTTCTTGAAATCCATCAACTCGGGCACGCTGCTCTGCATCTTGAAGGCCAGCTCGTACTGGGCGATGCGCGTGGCGATCTCGGGGTCGTGTTGCTCGTCGGCGAGAATGCCGTTCATCCGCGCGACCTCGTCGATGACCTGGCGCTGCGTGCTCTGGCAGACGCCCTCGGGATTGCCGATGTAATGCACGGCGTCGCCGCGCGATTGGAATTGGATGCCCTGGAATCGGCTGGGCAGCACGCCGCTCGACCATTGCCGCGCGGAGACCGGCTGAAGGCCGGTCTTGCCCGCCGACATGAGGACGATGAAGCCGGGCAATTCCTGCGTCTCCGCGCCGAGCCCGTAGAGCAGCCACGAACCCATGCTTGGCCGGCCCTTGATGATCGAGCCGGTGTTCATGAAGGCGTGCGCGGTGTCGTGATTGATCTGCTCGGTCTGCATGGAGCGGACGACGCAGAGATCATCGGCGACGCCGGCAATGTGCGGGAAAAGATCGCTGATCTCGATGCCCGCCTGGCCGTGGCGCGCAAAGTTTGTGATCGAACCGCGCGCCTTGAGCACGGCGTTTTGCAACTGGGCGAGCTGCTGGCCCTTGGTGAAGGATTCTGGAAAAGGCTGCCCGTCCAGTTTCTTCAACTCCGGCTTCCAGTCGAAGGTCTCGAGATGCGATGGCCCGCCCGCCATGCAGAGGAAGATGACACGCTTGGCCTTGATCGGGAAATGCGCTTCCGGCAAGGCGCCGTGCCAGCCCTCGGGCCGATGCCCGGCCGTGGGGACGCCCAGGCCTTTGTTTTGCAACATGGCCAGCGCGAGCCCACCGAGGCCGTAGGCGCCTTGGGTAAGGAAAGTGCGGCGATTGACGCTCAGCGCATATTCAACGGGATCGAAGGGCTTCATATCAGTAGCGGGTGATGACTTCCTGCGAATTGAGGAGGACGCGGCAGAGATTGGTCCAGGCGGCGAGCTCGGCGGAATCGCCTTGCGTCGGCGGTGCATAGCCGGTCTTGAGCAGCTTGCCGGCGTCGTCGGCATGGTCGCGGTAGTAGTCGCGTTGCGTGGCGAGGAATGCTTCGAGCGATTCCTTTTCCTTGTCCTTGGGTGGACGGGCCATGGCGATCTCGAAGGCGCGGGCGAGCCGGACGTCGTCACCGGTGGCTTCGCCGGTCAAGACGCGGCTTGCGAAGAGACGCGCAGCTTCGACGAACGTGGGATCGTTCAAGAGCGTGAGAGCTTGTTGCGGCGTATTGCTGACTGTACGCGCGGCGGCGCATTCATCGCGGGAGGGCGCGTCGAAATTAGCGAGCATCGGATGCAGGAAGGTGCGTTGCCGATGCATGTAAACACCGCGGCGCCATTGGTCCGGCCCCGTAGTCGCGACATAATCACGTGTCGGAAATTGCAGCGCGTCGTAATAGCCCGGCGGTTGGTAGGGCTTCATGCTCGGGCCGCCGATCTGGTCGACATTCAAGACACCGGCGATGAAGAGTGCATTGTCGCGCACGAATTCGGCCTCCAGGCGGCGCGGGTTCTGCGAGGCCAGCAGGCGGTTGGCTGGATCGATCTCGCGCAACTCGGGGCGCAGCACGCTGCTCTGCCGGTAGGTCGCGCTGGTGACGAAGAGCTTGATCATGTGCTTGCAGTCCCAGTCGCTGTCGCGAAATTCGCTGGCGATCCAGTCGAGCAATTCCGGGTGCGACGGCGGTTCGCCTTGCGATCCAAGATCATCCACCGACGCGCTCAACGCGGTGCCGAAGAACTGCTGCCAGAGCCGGTTCATGACCGTGCGCGCGGTAATGGGGTTTTCCTTGGAGACGATGTATTCCGCGAGGTCGAGGCGGGTCAGGCGTCTCTCCGGCGTGCTCTCCTCGCGCCCCGGCAGGAAGGAAGGCGTGGCCGGCAGCACGACCGGCCCGCTCTCGTCCTGCCAATTGCCGCGCGGCAGCACCCGCACGGTGAGTGGGTCGACCGCTTGCGTGACCATGCTCCACGCTTTGCCATCGCGGGTCTCGCGGAGGGCTGCGGCGAGCTGCTTGTAGCGGTCGAAAGCCGGGCGGTCTGCAGCGGTGCTGAGCAGCCAGGTTTCGGCCAGCAACTTCTTTTGCGCGACGGTCCGCGCGTTCGGTGGGTTGTGCAGTGCCGACTTCAGATCGTCGCTCTGATTCAGGTCGAGCGGGGCGCGCGCACCGAAGGGTGAGAGCGCGACGCGCAGGGACGCAGGAAACTCGCCGCTCACGGTAATCACCAGCTTTTCCTTGGGCGCCAGCTTCGCGGGCGGGTCGAGCAGATAGACTGCGCTTGGCGATCCTCCAGTGCGAAGCTGTGGCAGCCTCCATTCCACGGCGACGCCCAGGGTTTCGACGCCGTTATCATAGCGCGGCTTCTTCTCCGTGGCGTCGGCAAAGTAGACGGCCAGCTTGCGCATCTTACCATCGGGGGCTTTTACGCTCACCGCGACCCGCAGATTTTCGCCGCTGGGGCGAATGGGCGTGGAACTGGCTTCCTCCGCCAACTGGATTCGCACGGCGCCCACTGAATTCGCGCTTATGAGCCCGGTGGTGATGCGCAGTTCCTCACCCTTGGCCAGCAATTGATCGGGCCGCACCGTATCCGCACTGAACAACACGTCGCGGTCGACCAAGGGCTTGCCTTGCTTGTCATAGATCATCCCGCTGAGGGCGGGGGACTCCCATCCATCGAACCAGTTGTGGTGTTGGGTGACCCATTGCTCAAACTGCTCGCGGACTTTCATATCCGTGTCGATGCCTTTCGTCGCGGCATAGGCGGCGAGTTCCTTGAGATTGCG
>NZ_JBDUCX010000379.1:0-3859 GCF_040003245.1 Chthoniobacter sp. | reverse complement strand
TTTCAGTGGCATCGATCGTGCCGTTACCGTTGTCGTCACCGCTTAAGGCCTCATAAAGGTACAAACTGGATTTGGCTGGTTTGCCACTCGACGTCGTGTTCGTAGCGTCGGCGATATTGCGCGGATCGAGCAAGTCCGTCGACTGCGCGTCTTGCGGATAGCCGCCGTTGTCCGTCTTGTAGCTTTCCAGCGCCGATGAGAGCTGCCTGATTTCCGCATCCGCGCGCGCCGTGGCGCTTTTCTTCTGCACGATTCCGTTAATCGCCAAAACGAGGCCGGCGAGAATGGCAATGATGGCAATGACCGTGATCATTTCGATCAAGGTGAACGCGGCGTGACGTGGGGGACGGGTCATAACTTTATTATAGCGCAATTCGCCGGATTGGCGAATCCGGACTAGCTGGCGTTCTGACCGCCCATCTGCTTGATGATCTCAATCAGCGGCATGAACAGCGCGATAACGATGGTGCCGACGATGAGCGCGAGGAACACGATCATGATCGGCTCCAGCAGCGAGGTCAGACCTTCGACCGCGTTGTCCACTTCGTCATCGTACACTTCGGCGATTTTCAGGAGCATCTCGGGGAGCTGACCGGTTTCTTCACCCACGTCCACCATCGAGATTACCATGGGCGGAAATACTCCGCTGGCCTCCAGCGGCTGCACGATCGATTCACCCTCTTTCACCGCATCGTGAACCTTGGTCACGGCATTGGCGATGACCGTGTTGCCGGCGGTGTCCCGCGTAATATTCAGCGCCTGCAGAATAGGCACGCCTGAAGTAACCAGGGTGCCCAGGGTGCGGCTGAAGCGTGAGATCGAGCTCTTGCGGAGCAAGTCGCCGAACAGCGGCGTATGGAGCTTGATCTTGTCGAGCATCGCCCGTCCACCAGTACTGCCGGAGATCATCTTGTAGCCGACGACCACAACCACGATGGAAATGATCGTGTACCAGAGATACGGCGGAACGAACATCTTCTGGATGATATTACTCATGAAGATCACCCATTGGGTGATCGGGGGCAGCGGCTTGCCGCCCAGCATGTCGTGGAAAATGGCCTCGAACCGGGGAACGATGAAAGCCATCAAGAATACCATGATGAGGATCGCGATGATGAGCACGATCACCGGATAGGCCATCGCCGAGACGACCTTGTTCTTCACCTTTTGCGCCTTTTCCTGGAATTCGGCGAGACGATTGAGCACCAGTTCCAGCACACCGCCCAGCTCACCGGCTTTCACCATGTTGATGTAGAGCTTGTTGAAGACCAGTGGGTGCTGCGCCATCGACTCCGAGAATGTGCTGCCGCTCTGGACCGCGTCCGCCAAGGCGTTGATGGTTTTCTGCAATACCGGGTCCTTCTCCTGCTTGGCGAGCACGGTCAGGCCACGCAACAGCGGCAAGCCTGCATCGATCAGGGTGGCCAACTGGCGGGTAAAGATCATCAGCACCTTGCTCTTCACCGTCTTCTTCTCGAAAAGCGTGATGCCGCCCTTCTTGCTCTTCGGCGCGGATACGGCCTTGGCCTGCTTGGTCACGGCCTTGGCGTGCTTGGCAGCAACCTTGCCTTTACCTTCCTCGACAACGCTGGTCGGGAAGTAGCCGGCCTGTCGCAATTGGCCGACCGCATCGTTCGAGGACGATGCATCGATCACTCCAGTGGATTCCTGGCCGCGGGCATCTAGCGCAATGTAGTTGAATCGAGGCATGAGGTTCGGGGGTCAATTAAGGTTTCTTAGAAGGAAAAGAAAGCGGGCGATAAAAAGTTGCAATAAGGAATTGAGCGCGAGCGGCACTTTTTTCGGCCGCAGACGACTTTAGGTGTACTTGAGGATTTCTTCGATCGTCGTCTCACCGTCGTAAATGCAGCGCAGACCGTCCTGCCGCAGGGTGGTCATGCCGAGCTCGATGGCCTTCTGCTTCAACACGACCGAGGGAGCCCGCTTGTTGATCAACTCGCGGATCGGGTCGGTGATGTCGAGCAACTCGTAGATGCCCTTTCGGCCCTTGTAGCCGGTGTGATTGCACGTGTCGCACCCGACTCCGTAATAGAACGTCTTGTCCCCGATCTCGTGCGGCGAAAGGCCGAGCTGGGCGAGTGTATTTTCGGTCGGCTCGTAGGGCGTCTTGCAATTGGGGCAAATCTTGCGGATGAGGCGCTGGCCGAGCACGCCCTCGAGGGAAGACGAAATCATGAACGGCTCCACGCCCATGTCGATCAGACGCGTGACCGCGCCGGGCGCGTCGTTGGTGTGCAGCGTGGTGAAAACCAAATGGCCGGTGAGCGACGCCTGGATGGCGATCTGCGCCGTTTCCACATCGCGCGTCTCACCCACCATGATGCGATCCGGATCCTGACGAAGGAAGGCCCGCAGGGTGCGCGCAAAGGTCAGGCCGATCCCCTCATTCATCGGCACCTGGATGATGCCCTCGATGTCGTATTCCACCGGGTCTTCCGCCGTCAGCACCTTCGAATCGATGGTGTTGATCTTGTTCAGGCAGGCATAGAGCGTCGTCGTCTTGCCCGAGCCGGTCGGTCCGGTGACGATGAAAATGCCGTTCGGCTTTTCGATCGTCTTGAGCAGGTACTCGTAAATGTAATCGGGCATCCCGAGCGACTCGATGTTCAGGTTCACTGTGGTGCGATCGAGCACGCGGAGCACCACCGATTCGCCAAACTGCGTGGGCAGCGTGGAGACGCGCAGGTCGACCTGGCGGCCGGCGATGTTCTTTTGGATGCGCCCATCCTGCGGCAGGCGGCGCTCGGCAATGTTCAAGTTCGACATGACCTTCACGCGCGAAATGACCGGCAGCGCCAGATGCCGCGGCGGCGGCGACATTTCGTAGAGTGAGCCGTCCACCCGATAGCGAATCTTGAACTCCGTTTCGAACGGCTCGAAATGAATGTCCGACGCGCGATCCTGAATCGCTTGATAAAGGATCAAGTCTACATAGCGGATGATCGGTGTGGCATTCGCCTCGGCCTCGAGGCTCTTCAAGTCGATGCCTCCCGCGCCATCGATCAACTCCACCTCGCCCCCAAGTTGCTTGAGGATTTCATCCATGCTCCCGATGTCCGTCCCGTAGTGCTTCTTGATCAGGTCATCGATCTGGAAGACGGGCGCGACGACCGGCTGGATCTCTTTGCCCAGGGCGAAACGCAGCGTTTCCGGCGTCTCCGGGGTGAGCGGGTCCGCCAGCACGACCTGAAGCGTGCCGGCATCGATGCCGATCGGGAAAACGCGATGGAGCAACGCCAGTCCCGCCGGAATAAGTCGCACGACTTCCGGCGGCGGCTCGAAGCCCGTCAGGTCGACAAATTCCAGGCCAAGGTACGAGGCGATCGTCTGGTAAAACTGCTCCTCGTTGCAGATCTGGAAATCGTTGAGCACTTCCACCAGGGATTTTCCAGTCTGGCCCAATTCCTGGAGGATGTCGTCGATCTGGTTGCGCTCGACGACGCCTTGCTCTGTGAGGATTTCGAGGACTTGTTTCGGATTCATGTGCGGGAGAAGTCTAGCGTTTCACCGGGGTCTGGCCGTTGATCAATTGGATCGCCGCGTGCGGATCCTGCGCCTTGCCGATCACTTGCTCATAGCTGATGAGGCCATTGAGGTAGAGTTGCACGAGCGCCGCCTCGAGCGAGAGCATGCCGTGTTTGCCGCCGGTGAGGATGTCGTTGGGAATGCGGAAGGTCTTGTTGTCCCGAATCAGCGCCGCCACCGACGGCGTATTGACCATGATCTCGAAGGCCGCGACACGTCCCTTGCCGTCCATCGTGGGTAACAGCAGTTGCGAAATCACCGCCTTGAGATTGGTCGAAAGCTGCACGCGAATCTGCTCCTGCTGCGTCGTGGG
>NZ_JBDUCX010000195.1:0-13068 GCF_040003245.1 Chthoniobacter sp. | reverse complement strand
GGCTGGCTGTTGCACATCACGCGTTGGCGGATTGCGGATCAATTTCGCAAGCGCGCACCCGCCACGGCGCAGAGCCCGACGCGCGGCAGCGGTCGCGAGACGGCGACGATCGAGCGGATTCCGGATGGGTTCGATATCCGCACGACGTGGGACAACGAGTGGCAGCAGCACGTTTTCCAGGCGGCGCTCCAGCGCTTGAAGCGGCGGGCGGATGCGAAGCATTATCAGATTTTCGATTGCCTCGTGGTGAAGCAATGGACGGCGGCCAAGGTGGCCTCCAGCCTCTCGGTGAGCATCGCGCAGGTCTATATCGTAAAGCACCGGCTTTCGGCGCAGCTCAAGAAGGAAGTGGCGCTGCTGGAGAAGAGCCACTGAATCAAATTCGCATCTCGTTGGCGTTGTGTGACTTGTGATGTGGTAATTTATTGCAAATTAAATATCGGGCTCTACTGTGTATTTGTGCTGTCGCGACACTAGGGATACAATGCGCGCCGAATGCCCTCTACCGCCGACAACCGCCAGGCGCCGCATGTGCCGAACCATGAGATGGTTCGGAGCATCGGGCGGGGCTCGTACGGGGAGATCTGGCTGGCGCGCAGCCTGACCGGCACGTGGCGCGCGGTGAAGATCGTGGACCGGCGGACGTTCGAGAGCGACAAGGCGTTCCAGCGCGAGTTCGAGGGCATGGCGAAGTTCGAGCCGATCTCGCGCGAGGATGCGGGCTTCGTGGACATCCTGCACGTGGGCCGCGACCCGGGGGACAACTTCTTCTATTACGTGATGGAGCTGGCCGACGATCATCTCGGCTGCGCTTCGATCGATCCGGTGAGCTATGTGCCGAAGACGATCAAGACCGAGCTGTCGCGCCGTTCGCGGCTGCTCGCGGATGAGTGCATCACGATCGGCCTGTCGCTCACCAAGGCGCTCGGCGCCTTGCACCGGCAGGGGCTGGTCCATCGCGACATCAAGCCGGCGAACATCATCTTCGTCGGCGGCGTGCCGAAGATCGCGGACATCGGCCTCGTCGCCGCCAGCGGTCAGGATTCGTATGTGGGCACCGAGGGTTACGTGCCGCCGGAAGGCCCGGGCTCGCCGCAGGCCGATATCTACAGCCTCGGCAAGGTGCTCTACGAGCTGGCCATGGGGAAGGACCGCATGGATTTCCCGGCGGTGAATACCGACATCGCGGAGCTGCCCGACAAGGCCATGCTCTTGCGACTGAACGAGGTCCTGCTGCGCGCGTGCGATCACGATTGCGGCGAGCGCTACGCGAATGCCGAGGAGATGCACGACGACCTGTTGCGCCTGCGCGACGGGGAGGAGCTCGCGGTGCACGCCCGGCGCCGACGGCCGCTGTTTGCCTCGCTGGCCGTGCTGCTCCTGCTCGGCAGCGGGGGCTTTTATGCCCTGCGGCAATATCACTCCTACGGCAGCGTGCGCATCGAGACCGATCCGCCAGGAGCGTGGGTCGCGCTGGACAATGGCGCGCAAAAGAGCCCTGGGGAAATGCCGAAGAGCCCGGCGGAGTTTGCCCAGTTGCCCATCGGCCGACATTCCGCGCACATCATGCTCGCGGGCTACGAACCGGCGGACACTTCTTTCGAGGTCAAGACCGACGAGCAAGTACGTCCGAAATTGCTGCACCTGCAGCGCTCCCATGGCACCGCGCAGATCAACTCGCTGCCCGCCGGCGCGGCCTTTGAGTTGAAGCAGGAGAATACCGTCGTGAAGAGTGGCGTCACCCCCGCGACGCTGACCGATTTGCCGACCGGCGACTATGTGCTGGTGATGAAGCTCGGGCTTCGCCAACACGTCGAGCCGCTCAACATTGCCCGCGACGAAATCACGACGAAAGAGCACGAGTTTACCTCAGGCGTCATTTCCGTGACCTGCGCGCAGCCCGGCGTGATGGTCAGCCTGGATGGAGAACCCGCGGTGGCTGCACCAGTGGAGATCAAGACCGCCGAGGCTTCCCACGAATTGGTGGCCACCTACCGCAACTGGCCGGAACAGCGCCGCACCGTGCAAGCCGATCATGCGCAGCCGACGGAAGTCCTATTCGATTTTCCCTGCGGCAGCGTGAAGATCACCAGCGCGCCTTCCGGCGCGACCGTATGGCAGGGCGATCAGGAACTGGGCCTCACTCCCCTGCCGCCGATCGAGGATCTGGACCCCGGCCCGGTGAAGTACGAATTGCGGCTCGCCGGATACAAGAACATCGAGGTGAGCGGTGTCGTGGAGCCGGGGAAACAGAAATTCCTCGAAGCGACGTTCTTCAAGCGCATCGGCCCGCGCCGCGGCGAACCGTGGGAAAACAGCCTCGGCATGCGCTTCGTACCCGTGGGTGATGTGCTCGCGTCCATCTGGCCGACTCGCGTGGTGGATTACGATGCCTTTTGCACCGCCACCGGCCGGCAGCGCCCGGTGCCGGATTTCGCGCAGGACGGCCTCCACCCGGTGGTCAAAGTGAGCTGGGAAGACGCGACCGCCTTTTGCGAATGGCTGACCAAAAGAGAGCTCGCCGCGGAACGTCTCGAACCCGGGCAAAGCTACCGCCTGCCAATCGATCGCGAATGGAGCGCCGCCGCGGGGATGACGGAGGAAGGCGGCAGCACGCCCGAGGAGCGCGATGGCAAGGTGCGCGAATTTCCGTGGGGCAAACAATGGCCGCCGCCCCCCGGCTCGGGCAATTTCGCCGACTTTCCGAGCAAGCGTGGTGCGCCCGCGATCCCCGGTTACCACGATGGTTTCGCGCAAACCTCGCCGGTGGGCAGTTTTCCGCCCAATCGCATGGGCCTTTTCGACATGAGCGGCAATGTCTGGCAATGGTGCCAGGACAGCTACAAGGGCGGCATCACGGGAGCGCGGGACTGGGGGGTGCTGCGCGGCGGTTCCTGGGGCACCGCGTCACCCAGCGAATTGCGTTCCTCCTACCGGAATGTCGTCGAAAGAGCCGAGCGGGACGTCATTTACGGATTCCGCTGTGTGCTGGTTCCGGAGAAATAGTGACAAAATCCGGGGTTGCATCGCCCTAAAATTGACGTTAAATCCGCGCTTCGTGCAGGGATTTCCACATAAAGTGAGCCGGGCACTCTTGGCCGTCTGTCTTTTCGCGAGCATCGCCGCCGCGGAAGAAGTGGTGCCGTACGTTCCTACCGTCAGCATCGTCATCAGCGTCCCGGAGCAGAAGCTCCTCGTGCTCCGCGATGGCTGCTTGTGGAAAAAGTATCCCATTTCCACCTCGAAGTTTGGCGTCGGCGATTCCTATGGCAGCTACAAGACCCCCGTGGGGCAACTGCGCGTCTGCGAGAAGATCGGCGAAGAGCTGGCCTCTGGTTCGGTGATCAAGCAGCGGCACGCCACCGGTGAGGTGCTGCCGGCCAATTCGCCGGGACGCGATCCGATCGTCACGCGCATCCTCTGGCTCGACGGGCTCGAGGAGCAAAACCACAACGCCCGCTCGCGCGGCATTTACATCCACGGCACGACCGAGGAGGGCAAGATCGGCAAACCGGTCAGCTACGGCTGCATCCGCATGCGCTCGCCGGATGTGCTCGAAGTTTTTGAGGAAGCGACGATCGACACACCGGTATCCATTATTTCGGATAAATTGCCGAAGTACGCGAAGTACACCCCGCCGAAGCCAAAGGTCATCGCCGTGGTAGCGCCACCCAAACCTGCACCCACCGCTGCGAAGCCGGCCGCATCGACCCCTCCGCCCGCTATCGCCAGCGCCGCCACGAATTCGCCGAAGAAGATCGCCGGCGCCGCACCCGCACCGCCTCCCGTGGCTGAATACCACCCGCCAACGGTCGATTCCTCGTCTCATTCCAGCGTCACGGTATCCGCGGTTTCCAATTCCGTGGTCGCCCACGCCATGCAGGGCAGCATGCTTTCCGCCGGCCTGCCGGACGGTCCGAAGATTCCCACGCTGCCCGAGCCGCCCGCTCCGAAAGATGTGACGCGCTTCGGCCAGCTCGGTCCCAACCCGGTGCACGAAAAAGGCCTGTCGCTGCAAGATCCGGCGCTCAATGTGACCCCCGCGATCCAGGCGGCGGACGCCCAAGCCAATGCCCACGCCACCGCCGCAAAGGATCAGGAAAGTGCGGACAGCACCGCCAAGCCCGCTTCGCCCATCGCCTTTCGCGCCGGCAATGCGGGCAACAAATCCAAGCAATAGGCTTCGCTCAGGCCAGCAAGGCAAGCGCGCGTAAGGCAAACGCCGACGCAAGCAGCGGTTCGTCCTCGCAGCTATCCGGCGCCAATCCCTGCCACGCGCCATCGTGGCCTTGTTTGGTGACGAGCGCTGACGTCATGGAGCCGCGCAGAGTGCGCGACCATGACGTTGCGAAATGCAATTCCGCGAGCACGGACGCGAGGGCCTGGCTCTGGTAGAAAGCAAGCGACGCGCGCGCCGCGGCGCGTCCATCCGCCCAGCGGCCGCCGTTGGTGAGGCCGTCGCTGCGCTGCCACAGCCAGGCCGCGGCGCCTTCCACCCGGGGATGTTCGCGCGGCAGACCGCAGGCGCGCAAGGCGAGATAACCGTCGCTCGTGGCGCTGCCGTAGGAATGAAACCGCTCCTGGCCGAGGATGTCGCGGCCCGCGCTGCCGGCCTTGTTTCGGATCGGGTCGTTGAGCGCGAAAAAGAATCCGCCGTCATCGAATTGCGTTCCCTTGTCGAAGGCAAAGTTCTGGCAGCGCTCAATGAACGGCAGCGCCATTTGCGGGTCGTGGCCAGCCGAGGACAACGCGACGGCGGCGAGCGCTGTGGCGGAGATATTGGGCGCCAGCATGTCCGGGACCGGGGTCACATAGCGCGGGGGCGCGGCCGCATCGCTCCACGCGCCACACAGGGGATCCGTCGCCGGCCAGCCGAGCGCCTCGCTCGTGCGCAGAGCCTCGATGATCTTCACCCACGCGGCCGCGCGGTCGGCGTCCCCTTCCCGCGCAAATACCTGCGCGGCGTAACTCGCGGTGAACAGGGGATAGCGCAGGGCCGGCCACGGGCTCTCCCGGGAGAAAGAGGTGTCGGTCAATTGCCGAAGCCATTCCAACCCGCGCGTGAAGGTCGCTGCGCCACCGCGCTCCGAATGCTCCGCCTGCATTGCCCACAGGACGACCGGCGTGAGCACATCCCCCTCGCGGAAGGCGGCGTAACGCCCGGAGCGCCACGCGCCATCCGCGGATTGTTGCGCCGCGAGATAGCGGTGCGCGCGGCGGATCGGCTCCGCACTGCGCACCGCCCGCAGCTCGAGCGAACCGGCCAGCAACAGACCGCCCCAGCCCACCGCCCCACGCAGGAAATCGCGTCGCGTTTGTTTCATGGGATTACTTCGCCGCCACCGGCGCGTCGGCGGAATGCGTGTTGCTGGTCTGTCCATTGTCCTTCTCCTGCTCGACGAGCAGCGTGAGCAGCGCGGTGGCCGTGCAGAACGTCCGTCCGGTGATGCAATGCTGTCCCGCCCAGCTTCCGTCCTCGTTCTGCGCGCCGCACACCGTCTGCGTCATCTTCGAGCGCCAATCCTCCCAATCCTTCCCGCCGCGGGCGTGTACGCCCTCGGTGACGTTCATGTAGCTGAGGAATTCCTCGCCGCCATTGTTGCCGAAGCCGGCGACGTAACTGGTATCGCGCAGCTTGCTCGCGACCGCGGCGTTCGCGGCGACCGTCGCCTGGTCGTCCGCCTCGATCTGTTTCAGATCCTTCTCCGCCTGTGCTTTCGCCGGTGCGGGGGCACTGGCGTCCGCGATCGTTTTTTGCGCTCCTTCCTTGCGCGACACATTGGAGCGGGAATTTTCCAGCAGTCCATTAAGCTTGGCCGCTTCACGGTAGAGTGAGACGCCGGCACTCGAGGGTTCCCCGGCGGCGGCGCTCGGTGCGCTGAAGCTGCCCTTGGCCACGTCGAGGCCGGCGACATTTTGCTTCTGCGCATTGTCGAGGGTTTGCTGTTTCACTTTCGCCCCGCTGCGCGCGGCGAGATTCAGCGCTTTGCTGCACAGACCCTGCGAGATCACCGCCGCCCAGCCGTTGTTGTTGGCGAAGGAACCGTCCTCATGTTGGTTGCGCTCGATCTTCGCCATGACTTTGTCGAGCGCGGTCGCACGACGCTTTTCCGCGGCCTCGTCGGCGACCTGGCCTTTCAGTTCCGAGAGCGCCCAGCCGGCGAGGAAGGTATCCACATAAGTGCCGATCTTGACCTGGAGCTGCGTGTCGCGCACGTCGGTGACGTAGAGCGATTCCGTGTCTGCATTTTCCACCTGCCGGCAAAGGTAATCGAAGGCCTTGGCGACCGCCTCGCGATGCTCGCCCTTGGCCGGGGATTGCCCGGCGCGGAGCAGCGTCACGACGGCCACGCAGGTGTTGCCGAGGTCGGAGCGATCGGCCGCGTCCTCCACCCGGGAGGTCTTGCTCTGCCGCCAGCCGCCACCCTGACCCCAACCGCCGTCCGCCTGTTGTTGCCGAAGCAGGTAGGTAAGGCCGGTGGCGAGGGATTCCTCCGGGGAGCGGGGATCGATCTTTTTCGAATCGGCGGCGGGGGCAGCCGGCGCCTTTACTTTGGCTGCCCCGCTTTCGCGCGGGGCCTCGGCATAGGAATGCGCACCGTTGATCAACGGAGTGAGAGTGGTGAAGGCCAGCAGCGCGCAGATGGAACTGGCGAGCGGGGCGAGGAGTCTGGTGGAATGAGGTTTGGTTTTCATGCGCCTCACTCGTAGCGCAGCCACCGCCGCGATGTGCCAAACGGGGGTGAGAAGATTGTCAAAGAATTGTGAGACGGGCGGCCGCTCACCTCGGGTGTAGGGCGCGTGTCCCCACGCGCCGGGAGAAGTCTCCGTTCCCCGCCGCGCCAGGCTGATCGACACCCGCCGCCCCGCCGATCACCCCTTCAGCGGCTCGACGAAAATCTTCCGCACCTCGACCTCCGCGCCTTCGGACTGGATCCCGATCATCCCCGAGTTCTCGGTGCATTCCGTCGCGGTGTTCATGAGCTTCCCGTTGACGATGATCTTGATGCTATTGCCCCAGCACTCGACTTCGTAAGTGTTCCATTCGCCCACCGGCTTCTCATTCGAAGCCTCCACCATCGCGATCCCATTCTTACCGGGAATCTTCGGCTCCTTGCAATCCGCCCCACCCCACAGCCAGAAATCCCCCTGCCGGTCGTGCTTGCCCTGGCACTCAAAGCACCGCGGCCAGACTTTGTCCGGCTCGTGCATGTGCACCAACACGCCCGTATTGCCCGCCTTGGTAAACCGCCACTCCACCGTCAGCTTGTAATTCCGGTAGGCCTTCTCCGTGCGGATATACCCATTGGGCTTCCCCAGGCACTTGATCACCCCATCCGCCACACTCCAAACCGTCGCCGGATCCGTCGCATCCTTCATCACCATCTTCCACCCCGCCAAATCCTTCCCATTAAAAAGCTCCACCCGCGCGTCCAGCGTGATCGGTAAGGGCGGCGCAATCGGCACCTCCTCCACCGCCCACAAAGCCGGCGCGACAGCGAAGGAGAGAACCAAGGCCAGGACGGGGGAGAACAGCTTCATGCCCTGATTCGAGACGGTTTGCCCGGATCACGCAACAGGGAAGCGAAGAGGCGGGAGGCGGGAGGCGAATGGAAGATCGTCGATGAAGAAAGCGGAGGCCAAGACGACACGCGCGCCGCCGCGCAAGAACCTCGCCATTTTCCATTTTCCCTATTCCATTTGCCATCCTCCCACCCCCATGAAGCAAACGCTCCTCGCCACCGCCGCCCTGCTGCTCGCGCCCCTCCTCCCGACGCGCGCCGCCGAACCTCCCCAGCCGCGCCACGGCGAAAAACTCATCATCAACAACGACGACGGGTTCAGTTCCTTCTACAGCGGGCGCTACAAATCCGCGGAGGATTTGCACCGGCACGTGCTCACCTTCCGCGACACCCAGCTCGCCGTCTTCGAGTGGTGCATCAGCTCCGGCAGCCGCGCCAACTACCCGACCAAGGCCACCGAACTCGTCGGCGAGGGCGTGACGGATTTCGGGCGCAAGGGCGATCAGCTCGCCGCCGAAACCTTGCATCGTCTCGCCGCGGAAGGCACCGACACCCTGCAAGTCGTCGCCGCCGCCTGCCACGAAGCCGGCGTGGCCTGCTACGCCTCGCTGCGCATGAACGGCGACTACGGCGCCAAGCTGCCCGACGACTCACTCTCCCGCCTGTTCAATAGCGACTTCTGGCGCGCCCACCCGGAGTTCCGCATCCGCGGCCCGAAAGGCGAAGACAAGATCAAGCTCTCCTACGCCTTTCCCGAGGTGCAGGCGTTCAAGCTCGGCATCCTGCGCGAAGTCGTCACGCGCGACATCGACGGCATCAACCTCGACTTCCTCCGCCACCCGCCCTTCTTCGGTTTTGAAGAGCCGCTGCGCCAGGCCTTCGAGGACAAATATCACGTCGATCCCACCACCGTCCCCGTCGACGACCCGCGCTGGTCGCCGCTGCGCGCGGAACTCATGACCCGCTTCGTGCGCGACGTCCGCCACCTCCTCGATGAAGAAGGCCAGCGCAAGCACCGCCACCTCGGCCTGTCCGCGCGCGTCGACTGGAAAGAGTACCAAACCCTCGGCTGCGACATCGAAACGTGGCTGCACGAAGGCCTGCTCGATTACCTCGTCATCGCCCAGCACTCCCTCGGCGGCTACGAGATCGACCTCGCTCCCTTTGTCCGCATGGCTCAGGGCACCGGCTGCGCCATCCTTTACGGCGAAGAAGGCATCCTCTCCGGCCACGACCGCACCGCCGCCGAGGACAAGCTCATCGCCGAGGGCAAACTCGTCCCGCCCAAAAGCGAACACCTCACCCTCGAACAGTACCAAGCCCGCGCCGCCCGCTGGTACGCCGCCGGCGCCGCTGGCGTGCACCTCTTCAACGAAGGCGATCACCACGTGATGAGCGTCCTCGGCAGCGTGAAAGCAACGCCGCCGCCGAAGTGAAAGAACTCAACCGCCGCAAATCCTGACGAGTTAAGGGAGCATTTCGCCCCAATTCTGCCCCTCCAAGATTATGCTCGTTTCCAATTGAGGTAGTTGTCCTCTCCTCGATGTGGCACTCGCTGACGCGGTTGCATCCCAACTACTTCGAGGTGGCCTTCACTCTTCCACTCCTCAATCCACTGCTTCAAGTCGCTTTCCCAAGACAATGGTTCTGAGAGCGCCAATATCCACGCGTCATCGTAAAGCAATCGGCGTTTCGATTCCAGAGCCTGTAACACTAAGCTGCGCGCCTTCGCCAGATATCGTTCGCGTAGTGATTCGTAGTGAGTTGAATCATGAAGTTCTTTGCTACCGAACAACTCGGCTTGTCCTTTGCGAGCGACTCGCTTTCGCTGTTGCGCCTCGGCTCTGGCGGTTTCCTGAACTTCCATAGCCTTCTTCTCCGCATTCTTGAAGACCTCGATTCCTTTGAGATTTCGAGTCAGGTAAATCAAGTTGAAATGTGTCCGATCCATTTCCGGATGCAGCACGATGGCGTTGCAACCAAAGTTGAAGCCGCCGACTGATTTCGCGTTGCGAGTGTACTCATCCACAGCTGCGTCTTCCCTTTCAAGTCGCCCGAGCCCCTGCACCTTCGCCCTGAATGCACCGGACCCAAATAACCGTCTGAAACTTTCCTGAGTTTCCTCCTGTGGCGAGTCGAGAAAACGGCGAATATGTCCAGTCATAAAGTTAATCAACACCTCGCCAGGACTAAGGTGAAGAAGTGGAGCGATTGTCTCCATCTCAAACCCCGTCCAGCCAGTCGGGTCGATAAAAACGAAAGGGAATGATTTCGCTCCGCCGCGACGCACGAAATCTGTAATTTCGGGAATGGACTCCTCTAGCGTAGCGTTTCGAGTCTCGATTTTGGCGTCTGTCACACCGTCTGCAAACTCTTTGAGTTTGGCATGGGCAGCTTGGTTTTTCTCCAGAAAAAAACAGCGCAAACGGACATCTCTGCTCGACTGTTTCTTCAGAGCATCTCTGGCGTTACGGAGTTCCTTTAATGCAATGGCGAAGGAGCTATCCTCGAATTTTTCTGAGCGAACATTCCATGGGCCGGAAAAGCAGTCGACATATGTTAACACTTCCCAGTGCGACCCTACGATGTATGCAAAGCGTTCAAGATATTTCTGAAGAATGAAGTGTTTAACGAGGGTCTGCTCGCGACCCATGTAAAGTTCACCGTTGCTCATCTTCCTGTCCCCACGCGGTACTCTGTTTCAACTTCCCGAAGGAGTAACAGCCTTTGTTTAGTCTCCAATGCCTCCACCGCGGCGAAATCGGGAAACTCATCATAGGTCTTACCATCGAGTCGACGTCCGGTCTCGCTCTTGCGAACCCCGCCCCATTGCTTAAAGAAAAAGGCGACGCCAGCCTCGTGACACTGGTCACGAATATCTCGCACCCACCCTGCCTCCATTGGGCGCGCACCGGCGCCGCTCTCGCCGCCCACGATTACCCAATGGATGTCGCCGAGGTTGAACTTGCCGAGGTTTTCCAGGAGCGGTTCGACTGAGAGGAAGGCCACTGCCGGCTTTGCGCTCCGAAGTTTGGCAATGCGTGGCAATCCATGCTTTCGATTCTCGACGCTTACTCCCCACCAGATGTGTGCTGCCTTCGCTGCCTTACGCAACTTGCCTCGCAACAACGCTGCCATTCGATCAGCGCGTTTCGTTAGAATTTGGTAGGTGTGCCAGTTTGCCGCCAACATCACCCGGCAAATTTTCTCTATGTATTCGTCCGATACGTCCTCGTGAAAGAGGTCGCTCATCGAGTTAACAAAAATTTTCTTTGGTTTGGACCACCGAAGCGGGTCTCCGAGTTTTTCTGGAACGAGGCGTAGGTCGAAACCGAACTCGAATGGGTGGTCAGGCACACCCCGAAACCGCTCCGCAAACGTTTCGGCGTAACAATGCGTGCAACCGGGGCTGATTTTCGTGCAGCCGCGCACCGGATTCCACGTTGCATCTGTCCACTCGATTTTAGAATTGTCACTCATCTTTAAGCGTTAGTTCTTGCGAGTAAATCATATCACGCTGGTCCAGCACCGCGCGACTCTTGAATTAATTGGAACTTACGCGCGAGGGCGTCTCGATGAGAACGATACGAGCGGCGTTCGTATGGTGACGCTCAGTCCTGTTTGCTTGGCGGCACTCCGCCAAGCACCCGCACCACCTCCTCCAGCGCCGGCGCTTCCATTTCCACCAGGTGGCTGCGCTCGGGGAAGCGGCCTTCGTTCACATCCGCGATGTATTCGCGGAAGGCGGCGATACGCTCTTCCTGCAGGCGGCGGTGTTCGGCGGCAAAATCGAGCTCGCCCGGGGCGCCGGCCACCGCTTTTCCCAGGCCGCCGCCTCGGCGGTAGGCTTCGGCGTGGCGCGGGGGGCGCTCTACGTAGTCGCCGAGGATGTCGTCGGAGAAGAGGAACTGGGTGTCGCAGCCGGTGCCGGTGCCAAGGGACATGAGGAGCATCTTCGTTTGCGGGGGCAGCTCGTGAATCGTCAATCAGGCCCGCCTCAAGGCTTCGGAGGGTCTTCGCGGAGGGCGAGGGACTCGGGGTCCTTCGTGCGCAATGAATCGCCTTCAGCGGCAATGGCGCGGCGGGTGGCGCGAATTTCGGTGAGGATTTCGTTTTCGGGGGCAGCGTCGATTTTGTCCCAATCCATCGGCGGCAATTCCACCGGCGGCTGTCCTTCAAAGGAGACGACCGGATGCCCGGCAGAAGCCCAACGGGCTTCGCCTCCGCGGCGCAGATCGCCGAAGCGGGCAAGTTCGCCCCCGCAATCGCGCATCAGGGTGTCGCGAGTGGCGCGGATCTCGGCGAGGATTTCGTTCGGCTCCATGGCGTTTAGGTTTCCATCAATGATACCGGTGTGCAAATCACCGGACACTCGAATCCGGCCTCCTGGCAGAGGGTCTCCAGACGGCGGCGGTTAAAGGCGTTGGCGATGTGTTTGCAGTTCCAGGTGAGGAGGAAATTCATGGCGTGAACGGCGGCGAGCGCGATGTGCATCGCATCGGGCGCGGCGGAGAGGGGAATGACGCCGTGCTCGACGATGCGTTCGGCAAGCTGATCGACCGCCGGGGATTGGGTGAGCTGCGGCAGGCCGGCGAGTTTTTCGAGGCGTGCGGCGGCCATGACGGGATCTCCCATGGCCGATTCATCCAGGACGACTTCGGAGATGAAGATGTCATAGTCGCCGCGGCGGAAGTCCCACCAGTCCTGTGTCGTCTGCTGGTCAGCGGAAATCCGCGCCAGACCACTCCGTCGCGCGACAAGGTAGCTCGGGATGGTTGTTTCGAGATACAGGCGCGGTTTCACGTGAGGCGCTCAACCCTTCTTATCCGTAGCCGGTCCGCCAATCGCCCGCACCACCTCATCCAGCGCCGGCGCTTCCATCTCCACCAAGTGGCTGCGCTCGGGGAAGCGGCCTTCGTTCACGTCGGCGATGTATTCGCGGAAGGCGGCGATGCGTTCTTCTTGCAGGCGGCGGTGTTCGGCGGCGAAATTGCGATACGCTTTGGCGTGGCGCGGGGGGCGTTCGTCGTAGTCGCCGAGGATGTCGTCGGAGAAGAGGAACTGGGTGTCGCAGCCGGTGCCGGAGCCGAGGGACATGAGGAGCATTTTGGTCTGCGCGGAGAGGAAGCGGGCGAGGTTGTGCGGGACGACTTCGAGCTCGGCGGCATAGGCGCCGGCGTTTTCCAGGGCTTTCAGGCGGCGGTGGAGTTCCAGGGCTTCCTCGACGGTGCGGCCGATGGCGCGGTAGCCGGTCCAGGTGACATGGCGCGGGACGAGGCCGAGATGCCCGACGACGGGGAGGCCTTCGCGCGCCATCGCCTCGATGATGAAGGGGCTGGCCGAGCAATAGACGCTGCTGGCCCCGATCTCGAGGGCGCGGAAGGCGGTGCGGATCGCCTCCTCCGGCGAGGCGAGGCCGTGCGGTGTGGCCGCGGAGAGAAAGCTGTGCGGCGCCGCGGCGACGAGCGCCGACAGACGCGACTGCGCCTCGGGACTGTCGAAACTGCAACTCATCAGATCCACGCCGGCCTCTTCCGCGGCGGCG
>NZ_JBDUCX010000024.1:0-39616 GCF_040003245.1 Chthoniobacter sp. | reverse complement strand
GCCGTGCCGTCAGCCTTCCGTCCCAAAGTGCTCGTTCAGGCACTTCGTGATGGCGTCCAGGCTCACCGGCTTCGCCAGGAAGGGAAAACCGCCGATCTCGTTATTTGTTTCCTTCTGCGAGACGATCGCGGTCAGAAACACGATAGGCACGTTGGCGAGCATCGGATCGGAGCGAATTTGCTGCGCCACGTCGCCGCCATCGATCTTCGGCATGACGATGTCGAGAAAGATCAGATCCGGCCGGAATTCGCGCGCCACCAGCCAGGCGTTGGTCCCGTCGTTCTCCTCTCGCACGGTATAATTGCCGGTCTTTTCCAGCGTCAGCTTGAGCAACCGGGTGAAACCGGACTCGTCATCCACGATCAACAGCCGTTTCTTATTCATAGTGCCTGATTAGGATTGAAACATAAGCGTTACCCGAACACCAGCCTCGTGCAGGTTGCGAATATCGATCGTCGCCCCGTGCAGGTCAATGATCGTCCGCACCACTGAAAGGCCGAGTCCCGTGCCCCGCCCGGTCGGCTTCGTCGTAAAGAACGGCTCGAAGATCTTCGCCAGTTTATCCTCGGGGATGCCGTGGCCCGTGTCATCGATTTCCGCCACGACGATTTGCTGGCCCACGCGAAACGATTCCGAGCGGCTGTCGGAAATATTGGAGCCCACGCCGGTCAATTGCTTGCTGTAGGTCCGCACGGCGAGTAGGCCGCCATCTTCCATCGCGTGCAGGGCGTTCGTGAAAAGATTGACGAAGACCTGGCTGATCTTGCCCGCATCGACTTTCAAGGGCGGCAGGTTCGGCTGTAAATCACGCTCGATCTCGATGCCGCTCTTCATCTCCCCGCGCACCAGTTGCAGCGCGTTGTCGATGATCGCATTGAGGCTCTCCCGTTTGACCTCGAGCTGTTTCGGCGCCGAGAAGTCCAGCAGCCCGCGAATCACCTTGTCGGCGCGGCCCAGCGCATCTCCCATTTCGCGGAGGATCTCCGGCGTGTGCTCGTCGGTAAATTTTTGCGTCGAGAGGAATTCAAGACCCATCTTGAGGATGGCCAGCGGATTCTTCACCTCGTGCGCCACACCGGCGGCCAACCGACCGATCGATTTCATCTTCTCCGCCTCGATCAATTGCAACTGCACGTCGCGCAATTCGCCGTGGGCCTGCTGGAGATTCCCCACCGCCCGCAACAATTCCTCCCGGCTGGCGGCCAGTTCGGCGTTCGCCTTTTTCAAATGCTCCTCGGCCCGTTTTTGCTCGGTGACATCCCGGCTGATGCAAACCAGGCCCACCGTATTTCCATTGTCGTCGAGCCACGGAATTTTCGAGGTCAACCTCCAGCTATGGCTGCCGTGCGCGTCGACCATGTGCTCCTCCTGGTTGAGCAGCGGCCGGCGGGCTTCCGCGACTTGCATGTCACCCTCGTGAAACTCGGCGGCGACCTTGTCGGGAAAATAATCGAAGACCGTTCGGCCGCGCACTTCCGAGGGATCGCTGGCTCCCAGCCAGCGAATGTGCGCCATGTTATTCAGCAAATAGTGGCCCTGGATGTCCTTGAGAAAGACCAGGTCGGGCAGGTTGTCGATTACCGCCCGGAGCAGGTTTCTCTCCGTCTCGAGCTGCTCCTCCATCTCCTTCATTTCCGAGATTTCGCGGGAGATGCCACACGTGCCCACGATGCGTCCCTGCCGGTCGCGCAGCGGCAGCTTGGTCGTCAGCGACCAAGACTTCCGTCCGTCCGCCAGGTTTTCGTATTCCACTTTGCCCAGCAGCGGCACGCCACTTTCCATCAAACGGCGCTCATCGTGAAGCGCCTCGCCCGCGTGCTCCGGACCATAAAAATCCGCGTCCGTTTTTCCATACGCTTCCTCGGCAGACTTCAGGCCGAACAGCGTCGTCAGGGCGCGATTGATGCGGATGAACCGGCTCTGCCGGTCCTTGAAATAGATGCGATCGGGAATGTTCTCGAGCAGCGTTTGCAGCAGATCGCGCTCGCTCGCCAATTGCGCTTCGGCCCGGGCCCGCTCGACCGCGTAGCGCAGGGCGCGCTGGAGCAGATGCGTATCGACCCGCCCCTTGACCAGGTACTCATGTGCGCCGAGCTGCACTGTTTGCAACGCGAGCTCCTCGTCGTCGCTTTCGCTGAGGACGATGATCGGCACGTCCGGCGCCGCCGCGTGCGCCCGGCTGAAAGTCTCCACTCCGTGACTGTCCGGAAGCTGCAGATCGAGCAACACGACATCGATCTGCCGTTCCTCCAGCACCTTCAAGGCCGTCTCCAGGTTCCCCGCCTCGGCCGTCACACGAAAGCGCGACCGGCCGTCTTCCTCCACCATTTCCCGCATCAGGAAAATATCGCCGCGACTGTCGTCGACGACGAGCACGCGGGTTGTGGCCGGGGGAATGGGGGACTTCATGCCGTGGGATTGACACCCATACTAACAAGCCGACACGAAAAACGCGAGCGCTTAACGACCGGTTGCTTTGACGATCGCGTTGCGCAGCGTGGCCAGCGTGAAGGGCTTGCTCACCACCAGGTCGACGCCGGGCGGTTGTTCCCCCGCACCCGCCATCAGGTCGCCAAACCCGGTGAGCAACACGACGGGTTGCTCCGGGCGCAATTTCTTGATCTCGGCCGCGAGTTGATCGCCATTCATCTCGGGCATGGCGCGATCGGTCAGGACCACGTCGAAGGTGCCAGCCTCGAATTTCTCCAGGCCATCCCGTCCGTTCACGGCGGTCACCACATTGTGCTTGTCCTCGTCCAGGTAGACGCAGATCACCTCGCGGACCATCGGCTCGTCTTCCACCACGAGAATCCGCAGCGTGGCGCTGGGCACCGCGGCGGGCTTGGGCGCCTCCGGCGGTTTGGCGCGTTTGTCCAGCGGCAGCGAGACGCAAATCGAGGTTCCACGACCGGCTTCGCTCTGGATATCGATCTCGCCCTCATGCCGGCGCACGATGCCGTAGACGCTGCCGAGGCCGAGCCCGGTCCCCTCGTCGTCCTTCGTGGAGTAAAATGGCTCGAGGCAGCGGGCTTTCACCTCTTCGCTCATGCCGAGGCCATCGTCCTTCACGGTGATGACGAGCCAGCGCCCCTGGACTTCCGTATCGATCGTGATCGTGCCGCGCTTCGGAATGGCATCGATGGAATTGAAGATCAGGTTCACCAGCATCTCGCGCAATTCCGACTCATTGCCAGGCACCGTCGGGACGTTGCCCATTTCCGTGCGGATATCGATGTTCACTCCTTCCGCGAGCGCCTGGTCCTTCCAGCGCGGCTGGGTGATGGAGATCGCTTGCAGCACCACGTCGTTGATCACCACCGGGGTGAACACCTCACCCTCATCGCGATAGCGGTAGAACTCACGCAACCGGCTCACAACCTTCGCGCTGTCCTTGGCCGACGTATGAATGAGCTCGATGTAATTGCGCACTTTCTTTGGGTCCTGCAAGGTCTCCGGTTTCATGAGCAGCAGCTCGCTGAAGCCCAGGATCGGGGCGAGGGCGTTGTTGAAGTCGTGCGCGATGCCGTTGGCCATCCGCCCCAGCGCATGCATCCGCTCCCGCTGGATGATTTCGCTCTGCGTGGCCTGGAGCTGCCCGAGCGCCGTGGAGAGCTGCTTATTGCTTTCCAGCAACGCTTCCTCCGCGCGCCGGCGCTCCGCGATTTCCTCCTGCAATTTCGTATTCGACTGGATGAGCGCCTCCGTGCGTTCGCGCACCCGCGCCTCGAGGCTGTCGTTGGCGCGCTTGAGTTGCAATTGCACGCGCTTGCGCTCGATGGCGTACTGCATGGAGCGCACGAGGAGATGATTGTCGACGCGGCCCTTGACCAGATAATCCTGCGCGCCGAGCTGCACCGTCTCGATCGCCAGCGCCACATCGCTCAGCCCGCTCAAGACGATCAGCGGGATGTCCGGCGCCGCTTCGATCACGCGAATGAATGTTTCCAGCCCATCGCTATCGGGCAGGGAAAGATCGAGCAGGATCAACTGGATGCCGCCATCCTTGAGCCGTTCGATTCCCTGGCCCACGTCCCCTGCCGTGTGCAATTCGAATTGCCCCGCCGCCGAGCTGGCCAGCAACTGCCGAAGAAACGCGATGTGTTCCTCGTTGTCCTCGATCAGCAGAACATTGACAGGATGGCTCTCCATGAGGCTAGGCCGCCGACGAGGTCGTGACGACCGCGACCTGAAAATGTGGAATGGAACACACGGCGATCATGAGCTTGGTAACATCGATGGGCTTCGTGATATAGCAATCTACGCCGAGGTTGTATGCCTTTAAAATCTCGCCCTCACCCTCGTGTCCCGTAACGATGGCGACCGGGATGCCGGCCAGCGCCGGATCCGACTTCAATTCGGCCAGCAATTCCCTCCCTCCCATACGCGGCATGTTCAGGTCGAGCAGGATGAGATCGGGCCGCGGCGCATCGGCGTATTTTCCCTCGCGGCCAAGAAAGGCCATCGCCTGCTCCCCATCCTTCGCCCGGTACAATTGATTGCCCAGCCGGCCATCCTCAAAGGCTTCCAGCGTCAACTGCACGTCGCCGTCGTCATCGTCCACGAGCAAAATCACCACCAGCCGGCCGGGCGGGTGCGTCGGCATTAAATCGGGTACACTCATGACTCAAAGAGCATTATCCACCGGGCGTACGTTTTCATGGGCTGATTATCCAATCCTTCTCCCTATTCAACTTCGGTACTGTCCAGCACTTCGCGCACTTTTTTGGCGAGATCCGCCGGGGTAAATGGCTTTTGCAGGAACGCCGTGCCCAGTTCCACGCCGTGTCTCTTCAGGATGCTCTCGTCCACATAGCCGGAGGTGAAGAGCAGTTTCGTGCGTCCGCTGCGCGTCTGCCGGATCCATTCGGCCAGCTCCTTGCCACCGGCGTCCGGCAGCACCACATCGGAAAACAGCAGGTCCACATCGTGGCCATTGTGGTTCTCGATGGCATCACGCGCCTGCTTGCCGCTGCCCGCCTCCAGCACCGTATAACCCAGCCGGCGCAGCACGTGGGCGGTCAGGCTGCGCACGGTGATTTCGTCCTCCACATAGAGCACCGTTTCGTGGCCGCCGGGCAATTGGCCGACCTCCTTGCGAATGCTCGACTTCTCACCGCTCTCATCCACGCGCGGCAGGTAGATCGAAAACGTCGTTCCCGTGCCCACGTGGCTGTCCACCGTGATGTAGCCACCGCTCTGCTTGACGATGCCGTAGCACGTAGCGAGACCCAATCCGGTGCCCTGTCCTTTTTCTTTCGTGGTGAAAAAAGGCTCGAAAATATGTTTCTTCACTTCCGGTGTCATCCCCGTGCCGGTATCGCAGATCGTGAGCTTCACGTACTCGCCCGCGGGCATCTCGTTGACCGAATAAAAATCGTCGAGGAAGTAGGTCACGTCCGACGTCTCAATGGAGATCGAGCCGCCGTTGGGCATGGCGTCGCGGGCATTGACGCACAGGTTCAGCAGCACCTGTTCGAGCTGGCTCGGGTCCGCTTTCAAGCGGCCGATATCCGCCTTGAGCAGCGTAATAATCTGAATGTGCTCTCCGATCACCCGCTGCAGCATCTTTTGCAGGTTCTTGACGGTGTCATTGATGCTGAAGACCCGCAGGAACAGCGGTTGCCGCCGGCTAAAGGCGAGCAACTGATGCGTGAGCGACGCCGCAAAATCCGCCGCCTTGCGGATTTCCGTGAGGTGCTTGTACATCCACTGCCGGTCGTCGATCTGGCCGATGATCAGGTCGCTGTAGCCCAGGATGGCGGTGAGGATGTTATTGAAATCGTGGGCGATGCCCCCGGCGAGACGGCCCACCGCGTCCATCTTTTGCGATTGCAGCAGTTCCTCCTCCAGCCGCTTCCGCTCGGTGATATCGCGCCCGATCGACGACAGCCCCGTGACGCGGCCGCCTTCGGTGCGGATCGGTGAATCCGTGAGCGAGATGCTGAGCCGCTTTCCGTCCTTGCGCACGCGGATCGTTTCGTAATTCGCCACGCTCTCGCCCCGCTTTACCATCGTCAGCGCCTGGGGAAATTCATCGAGCCGGTCGGGTGGGATCAGGATGTTCAATTCCTTCCCCACCACTTCCTCCGCCGCGTAGCCGTAGATGCGTTCCGCGCCGACATTCCAGCTCACGATCTTGCCGTCGAGCGTGCAGGCCACGATCGCGTCATTCGAATTGGCCACCACCGCCGCCAGTTCGGAGGTGATTCGTTCGGCCTCCTGGCGCTCGGTGATGTCGCGCATGTAGCCCGTAAACATCGGTTTCCCATCGATCACGATCCGGCTGATCGACATCTCAACAGGAAACTCCTTGCCATCCGCACGCATCGCCACCAGCTCCATGCGCCGGCCAGCCATCGCCCCAGCCGTCGTCGCGTTGTAGAGCGCCAGCCCACGGCGATGACTTTCCCGCAATGTTTCGGGAATGATCAGTTCCGCCAGTTCCCGGCCCATCGCTTCCTCGGCAGTGTAACCAAACGCCCGCTCCGCCGCCGGGTTGAACTCGGTGATTTGCCCCTCGAGATCAAAAGTGATGATGCAATCCAGCGCCGAGCGCAGGATCGCCGCCTTGCGCATCTCACTCTTGCGCAACGCCTCCTCCGCGCGCTTGCGCTCCATGAGGTGGCCGAGCTGGCTCGAGATCGAACCCAGCACTTGCAGCAGTTCCGGGTCGGGCAGCGCAATCTTGGAGCTGGAAAACTCCAGCACATACTGCACTTCCCCATCCACGGAGATCGGCACCGCAAACACCGCCGACATCCCGCAGGCCTGCAACAAGTCGGCATTGGCGTAGTGCAATTCCGTGGAAAGATCCGCGATCCATTTCGGCTCCCCTTCGCCCCACGCCTCGCCGACCAGCCTTTGCCCGCGATGGTAAACGAGATGCGGCCGCGCCATCTCCAGTTCCTCCATTTCCAAATCCGGCACGTGCCACAATTCAATCGCGTGCAATCCCGTCGCCGTCACTTGAAAAAAGATCCCCGCATCCCAGCCCATCGCCTTGCAAATCGTGCTCAGGATCTGCGGCCGCGCTTGCTCGACCGTCGCCGAGTCCCCCAGCACCCGCGCCAGGGCGTATTGCAAGCGCCTCCGCTGCTCGCCCCACCACACATCGGAGACATCCTCGACCGTTCCCTCGAGATAACGCAGCACACCCTGCTCGTCCCGTACGGTCCGCACATTCTCCCGCACCCACATCAGCCGCCCGTCGGCGCGCACGACTTCAAACTCGAAATTGGAAACCACATCGTCCACCCGCAACGCCTCGAGCAACGCCTGCCGCTGGCTCGGATCGACATAGAGTTGCTTAGCCACATCGGTCACCGTCTTCATCAATTCCTCCGGTGTTTCGTAGCCATACATGCGGGCCAGCGCACGGTTGGCGGTGACGATCCGCCCGTCCGGCGTCGTCTGGAAGACGCCTTCGATCGCGTTGTCGAAAAGCGAGCGATACTCCTGCTCCGCATCTTTCCGGGCCTTTTGCACGGCCTCCATCTCCGCGACATTTTTCCGCACCTGCCGGCTGCGCCGCCATAGGCTTCCCACACTCACCGCAAAGATCAGCAGCAGCGCCGCCGCCGTCCCGTAGGCAATCTGGTGATACTTCTCCGCGAGGTGATTGCGTTCCTTGCTCAGTTCGACGGCGAAATCACGCTCGTGTTGCTGCAACCGCTGCAAAGCTTTGACCGCCTCCTGGTAGCGCTCCTCCATGCGGCGCCGTGCCTCGGTCAAGCGCCCGCTCTCCTCCGCATCCGGCGTGCTCGGCGGCGTCGCCCCTCGCAAATTGTCCGCGATGCCCAGCATCGCCTGTGCTCCGGTCTGGATGTTGTCGAGTTCCTTGAGCACCGCTTCGCGATCCGCCGCGATGGAAAGGCTGCGCACGCGCTCCGCCACGATGCCGAACCTCCCCTCGTACGATTTGCGAATCCCGGCCATCGGATTCGGACCGGACTTTTCTCCCGGGGCCGGTTGCTCCACCCCCGCGGTGTAAATCGTCGCCAGGATCGGTCCCAGTTCGCCCGAGGTCTCGGCCACCTGCGTCCAGGCATTCATCCGGTCCTCCACGCGCGACCATTCGTCGTCCGTCTTCCACAGCAGCCACAGCCCCGCGGTCAGCGCCGCGATAAATGCCGCCACCAATCCATAGGCCAGCGCATCGCTTCCTTTGCGATGAGGGGGGGTGGTCGAAATATTGGAAATGGAACTCACAAGCAGCGGCGAATTGCCCGTCGCGGAAACCAGGCCCGGGGAGCGACCCAGGCCATTTGGGGGTGGTGGGAAGCGAGGGAACTGAAGCCGACAGCAATTGCCAAAATATCGGTTTTACTCCGCCCTTCAAGTCGCAACGCGACCCACCACCGTTTTTTAAACGCCCTTGATGCCCAAATCGTCGCCGACTGCCATTCTCCTTGGCGCGCCCCGCCGCCTCACTAAAGTCGCCGGCGATGAAATCAGTCTCTTCCCTGCGCCGCCTGGAAATCCCCGGAATCGCCACTTTCGAACCGGGCGAAGGCGACCTCGCCCGTCTCACCGTCCGCTCTCCGCTGGCCGAGGCCCATATCTATCTGCACGGCGCCCACGTCACCCACTTTCAGCCCCAAGGCAAGGCGCCCGTCCTCTTCATGAGCCAGCGCAGCCTCTTCGCCGCCGACAAGCCCATCCGCGGCGGCGTCCCCCTCATTTTCCCTTGGTTCGGCGCCCGCTCCGGCCACCCGGAATCCCCCGCCCACGGCTTCGCCCGCACCAGCGAGTGGCAGGTCGAATCCCTCTCCGAAGACGGCGACGGCGTCGTCGTCGCCGCCTTTCACCTCGCCTCCGACGAGCGCACCCGCGCCCTCTGGTCCTACGATTTCGAGCTCCGCTACCGCGTCGCCATCGGCCGCACCCTCACCCTCACCCTGGAAGTGAAAAATACCTCCCCCGAGCCCTTCACCTTCGAAGACGCCCTGCACACCTACTTCACCGTCAGCGACGCGCGCCAGACCTCCACCACCGGCCTGGAAAACGCCGAATACGTCGACAAAACCGACGCCCAACAGCGCAAGACTCAGGGGCCCGACCCCATCCGCATCACCGCCGAAACCGACCGCGTCTTCGAAAACACCCGCAAGACCTGCATCGTCGACGACCCCGGCCTGCCCCGCAAAATCACCGTCGAAAAAAGCGGCTCCCAAACCACCGTCGTCTGGAACCCCTGGATCGCCAAGTCCGCCGCCATGGCCGACTTCGGCGACGACGAATGGCCCCAGATGCTCTGCATCGAAACCGCCAACGCCGGTGCCAACACCCTCACCCTCCCCCCCGGCAAAACCCACTCCACGCGAGCAGTCATCTCGGTGAGCTAGGCTGAATCGGCTATTAAATGTTGCCGTTCCGTGAACCCCAGAGACGGCCTCTGATTTCATCATCAATGAGGCGATCGTCTACGCCTCGGATGCAACCAAGAATCCGGTGCGAATTCTGAGCCTCGAAAACATTGAAGATGTAATGTGGCGGGACCGTAAAGCACCACAGGCTGCAAGGCTCCTCGGACGGGCGCTCAAGCTCGGAGGCGAGTGCTTCTACATCGGAAAGAATTGTACTGGCGTGTAAGCCGGTAAAATGGCGTGCGCGAAGCATACTGGCGCGAGCACGATAAATGGAGAGCAATTGAGAGCGTGAAGACGAACGGCCATCGAGAGCGGATGTCGTAAGGGCGCACTCTCCTGAACGAATCGCGGCGAACAGCTCCTCACTATGAGGAAACGTCGAACCTCCATGTAGGGAAACAAAATCGTCGGTCGTCATGAGCGTGAGGAATCGCCTAACGCCCAATTGTTTTGGCAGAAATCAGGCAAAATCAAATCGTCATTTGCCCGGGCGCGAAAATTTTCCGCAATGGAGCCAATGGAACCAATGGAGCAATGCACTTTTTGCGCGATGTCATGGCATACTTCCCTGCATGAACTCCGACGATTTCTCACTGCGCCCGCCACGGCAAGGTCGCCCACTTCCCGCCGGCTATCCGCCCACGATGCAGTCCAGGCCCCGGCGAAGAAAAAGAAGCCGATTTAAGGTGCCTTAGACCCCCTTAAGCCGATTTAAGGTGCGAGTTTTTTTCGAACAGAGGCCTTGGCCCCCGATGGAAGAGGCGCCGGGCGGTGATCGAAAAGGCGGGCAAGCCTAATCAAGCCTAATCAAGCCTAATCAAGCCTAATCAAGCCTAATCAAGGTAAATCAAGGTGCGAAAATTCTTCCGTCCTCAAGGTGCGATCAGCCCGCCGGCGTTGGAAGAGGCGACTTCCACGGGCACCGCTCCAGCCCGGACGCCAGAGTAAATCGAGCCTGATCGTGGTCAATCGTGCCTAATCGTGCCTCCAATTTTTCGCGACTACGCCACGGAACCACCCCCACCGGTGGTGCCGGGGCCGACGATCGGCAGCCGGGCCAGCAGGCCTTGGGCGGCGTTTTCGACGTTTTGGCCTTCGAGCAGCACGCGCTTCAACTGCCGCTTGCCGTCCTTCAGGGTATAGGTGATCTCGAACGAGGCGACGTTGCCTTCCATCGCCGTGATCCAGGTGGAACCGGCGATCTTTTCGCCTTGCTGAGTGAGCCACTTGGCGAGGTCGGCTTCGCTGGTCGCGGTCTGGCGCCAGAACTCGAGTTTGTCGAAGGCCAGCGCGGGGTCGCGGAAACGCGGGATCACGAAGCCGGGCTCGAGGAAGGCCAGCAGGTTGCCAGCCTTCGGGCCTTGCTCGCGGTCCAGCAGCACGCGGTAGATCGCCTTGAAGGCGACCGGTTGCTCGATCGGCGTCGTGCGCGCGACTTCGAAAATCTTCGCCTGCAAGTTGTCGTCGTCCCACTGCGTTTCCGGCAGCACATCGGCGAGGCGGTGCAGGAAGGCGCGCTGGGCGGCGGTCAATTCCTGCGCACGCGCGGGCAGTGTTTCCTGCAAGTGCGTCTTCTCTTCCTCGCTCGCGTAATTCTCCACCCATACCTTCGCGGAAGCGATCCGCTGATTCAGATGGCGGAGTTCGATCTCGGTGAGCGGCGCGCCCTTGCGCTTGGTGACCTGCTCGATCACATCGAGGTGCGGCATCTGCACCAGCGCAGACACGACTTGAAAGTTCGCGTTGTAGTAATCGCCCTCGGGCGTCAGCTCGGCGATTCGATAAACACAGGCTTCGTCGGGCGTCGCATTCTTCTCATGCACCGCGCGCGAAAGGAAACGGTCGAACTCATTGTAGAGCTTGATGATCCCCTCTTCCTTCACGTCGAAGTTCACCGGCGAATTCGGTTTTGTGCGAATCATGAGGAAACGCAGCACCTCCGGCGGCAGCAGATCGGCGATGTTGCGCGCCGACGCACCGACGCCGCGCGAGCTGCTCATCTTCGCCCCGCCCACGAGGAAAAATTCATACGGCACATTGAGCGGCGGCTCCTTGCCGAAGATCCCCCGCAGGCACGCCGCGCTCACATCGCGCGAACCGCCCTTGGTCGAGTGGTCCTTGCCCGCGCCTTCGATCGTCACCGGGAAGGTCATCCACTTCGCCACCCATTCGAGCTTCCACGGCAGCTTGCCATGGCCGTCGAAGGGCGACACGCGCCCTTCGTGTCCGCAGCCGCGCGCCCACTTCACCGTGTCCGGGCGGCAGCGATAGCTCACCTCGCGCCCATCGTAGGCGAAGACTTCGGTCGTGCCGATGCGCCCGCAATTTTCGCACACCGTCTGGAACGGATACCACGTCTCCGGCCGGTCGGAATTGCTCACCTCCTTGTAGACGCGCCGCACCGTCGCCGCGTTCTGCAGGATCGTGTCGATCGCGCTGTTGAAGCGCCCGGACTGGTAAACATCGCGCATCCGGTACTTCTCCACCGTCACCCCGAGCTCCTCGAAGATCTCGAAGAACTCCTGGATGTAATGCTCCGCCATGTCCGTGGCCGGCGAATTGTCCGGCGGCGGCACGTTGCACAGCGGCTGGCCGAGATACTTCTCGAAATGCTCGCCCTTGCCCGCCGGGATTTCATCGAGCGGATCGTAATCGTCCACGCCGAAGAGATAACGCGCCTCGATCCCCTTCTCGCGCAGCGTGCGGAAGATGGCGTCGTGAATCAATACCCCGCGCAGCGCGCCGACATGCACGCGTCCGGAGGGGGTCTTCGAGTCATTGATGATTTGCGGTCCGCTGCACTTGGCGGCCACGTCTTCGGTCCAAAACATTTTGGTGGTTGGTCAGGTTGCGGCGTGAAATTGGGACGCGCACTCTCCACGAATCCGGCGCGCCTTCAACTCCAATTCTCCCAAGCCTCAGGGCCGCGGGATCGTCCACATCTTCTTGTTGTCCATCTGCTGGATCACCACCTGGTCCTGGCTCATGTCGATCACCTTGTAATTCGTCCCGCCTTCCGTGGGCCAGGTGAAGACATCGCCATGGTGCACCTTGAGGACCGCTTTGCCGTCGTTGGTTTCCAGCACCGCATACGACGCGGAGGTCTTCGCCGGCAGATTGCCCGTGAGCACGTATTTCTCCTTCGTCGAGGAATCCTCCAGCGTCACTTGCGAGAGGTCTACGTGCTCTCCGTTCTTGTCGATGTCCTGCCGCGCTTCGATCTTCAGCACTTTCAAGGGCAACCCGCGCAACGTGTCGCCCTGCTTCACCGTCTCCACCTTGCCCTCGCCGTCCGTGCGCTTCAGCCGCGCCTTCTCGCCTTCGATATTCTCCAGCGTGATCGGCAGCCGCGCCTCGTTGTATTCCTTCAGCCGCAGCGCCTTCGCCGGATCGGTCAGTGGCGGATGCGAGGTCGGGTCGAGCGGATCGGTATTGGCGAGAAATTCCTCCCGGTTCGTAAAGCCGTCCCCATCGGGATCGGCATCGAGCATTTTCGGATCGTTGAGATCGAGATGGTACTTCTTGAACCACGCTTCGTAGGCATCCTTTTCGTTCGCGTTCACCGTCGCGGTGGCCACCACCGGCGCTCCCGTGGCGTCCGTTTTTGGCGCTGGCGCCACCTGCTCCTGCGCGGGCAGCTTGCTCTCAGCATCGCGCGCCACCTCCGCCGCCGGCTCTTCCTTTTTGTGGCAGCCGGCAGCCAGCACGACGCACAAGCCCGCAAAAACCAAGGGACGAAGGGGATTTTTCATAGCGGCGCGCACTGTAGCCATCCCCACCCCATCCCGCAAACCTCTTGTCGCCCACTCCAAAACCCGTCGCCCATTTCCATCTTCCATCTTCGCTCTCCGGTGCCCACGGACTTCCGTTCCTTTCAACGACCGGCCAATTCGCGATATTCAACGACCACTTCGTGACTTTTCTGACCGTCGGAGGAAAGCGCGGCAAATTGCGTCGCCTCCTCTGGCTTCAATAAACGCCATGTCGTCCTCTGCGAGTCCTGGCTTACCTCGGGCTCCAGCAAAAATCTTCCTTTTTCCGGTAATAGGGTCACGGCAACACGCCTGCCCCAGCCGTCGTCAACTTCGTCATCCCTTTGCGAGAAGACCACTTGCTTCGTTTTATGGACGGCCTTTGTGCGGACGTTTTCGATGACAAACTCCCCTCCTTCGAGGGACACATTATAGGCGTCGTAACGGTTATCCCAATAGCAGCCCACACAGTAGTTCCTGCCGGGAAACGAACCAGTGCGTCGGTGCAGATTGCCCGCACCGATCGCGATGGCCGCTCCCAATAACACAGCCGCCAGAGCCAGCGTCCAAAAGACTTTGGGTTTGTTTTGCCCGCCTGCCTGCTTTTCAGACATGGAAGATCAATACGCCGGATCGGAAAATCCGCCAAGCAATTTGACTCTGGTGACAGCCGGTAAGGCGCGCCTTGCGGAACATGTTCCCGCCGAGACTCGAACTCGGATAACCGGTTTAGGAAACCAGTGCTCTATCCACTTGAGCTACGGGAACTCTTGAGAGCGCGCCACACTTGCCCTTTTTCGTCTCCCCGGCAAGCCCCGGAACGGGACGGGCATTCGACCCGTCGATCAGTAGGCGTACTCGAAGATCGCAAAGTAATGAAAAGCCGTGCCGATCAACACGGAAAGATGCCAGGCCAGATGGTGGTACGGAAAACGCCGCGCAAACCAAAAGACCAAGCCGCCCGTGTAGGCAATGCCCCCGGCCACCAGCATGAGCAACCCCGACCCGGGAACGCGATTCGCCATGGGCGGAAAGGCGATGATCATCAGCCAGCCCATGGCCACATAGAGCCAGGTGGTCCAGCGTTGCGGGCCGGGTCCCCGCTTCGTCTTCAGCCAGATCCCAAAGATTGCCAGCGGCCAGATGACCGCCAGCAACGCCCAGCCCCACAGGCCCCACAGCACCCCGGTCGCAAACGGCGTGTAGGTCCCCGCGATCATCAGAAAAATGGCCGCGTGATCCAGCGTCTCAAAAAAATTCTTCGCCTCTCCCGGTCGCAACCAATGATGCACCGCCGAGCTGAGATAGAGCAGCATCGTCGTCGCCGCGAAGATGCTCATGCCGATCACGGCTCGCGCCCCATCATGATGCATCGCCGATTGGAGCAGGAAAGGAGCGCCGATGATGGCGGCGATCAAGCCACAGCCGTGGCTGATGCTATTGGCCACCTCTTCTCCGCGAGACCATTCACGAATCGACATCTTAAACGGGGATACTCTTCTCAAGCCTCCAGCGGCCTTGTCGTCGCGCGCTGGGAGAGAACGGAGGCGAAGAAAATCAACGGCATCACACTCGGCACGGAGACGGGCAACGGAGAGGGGTTCATCGAAGGGCTAATCACGGTAGACCCCTCTGTTTTGCTTGTCGAGAGGCCGCGATCCCCCCGACCACCTGCCCCCTCCGCTTCGATTCCATCTGTAGGCCCATGATTTCCACGCTCATCACCGTAGACGACATCCCGGATCTCCGGCGGAACGTCCTGCTTTGCCGGCAGTTCCGCCAGGAAATGACCGTGCGTCGCGATTGGCGAAGCGAGGTATTCGCCGAACGGCAGTGCATCAGCGCCCGGAAGCGCTACAAGGCCGCCGTTCGCTGGCTCAGGTGTCCGTATTGATCCAGTTCAAATCGGGACGTCGGTTGCTAATTTCCGTCGCCATGGCGGGTTGATTTGGTCACCCTACCCATCCCATGAAACGTCTCCTCCCCGCCCTGTTCCTCTCCCTCACCGTCACGCTTTCCTTCGCGGAAACACCGGCCGGCTACTTCTCCCGATCGATTTTCTCCGATGACTTTTCGGGATCGGAATTCGGCAAGCGCTGGGGACACTACAAGAGCGGCAGCGTGATTAAGGATGGCGTGCTCGTCGGCATCACTCCGGAAGGGTCCGATCACTCCGCCGTCGATAATGTGAAGATCGATCCGGAACGCGACCTCGAGTTGTCAGTGAAGTTTCGTTTCATGAGCGACAAGGCGAAGAGCTTCAACGTGTGGTTCGACGATAAGGACTACAAAGACTCCCACGCCGGCCATATCTGCAGCGTGAGCGTCAGCCCCACCAACGTATCTATCGGCGACGCGAAGACGGGCAATTTCCGCAACGACATTTACGAGAAGAAGAAGGCCGTCCCACCCACGCTGACCCCTGAGGACAAAGCCATGCTCGCCACCAAGAACAAGAGCTTCCCGGTAAAGTTGTCGCTGCAAGATTGGCACACGCTGGCGGCCCAGACCAAGGGTGACGAGGTCACCGTGATCATCGACGGCCAGACAGTGGGCTCCTTCAAGTCCGAAGGCGTGGCCCACGATCACAAGACCCTGCTGAGCCTGACCACGAACCAAGTGGACGTGCAGTACGACGACTTCAGCATCAAGGGCGCGGCGAAGTAAAATACCCTCCACATTCAACACCCAACATCCAACTCCGAACACTCAATGGTGCTCCCCCGCTCTTTCATCCTTCGTCCCTCCTCCTTCATCCTTCCCCTTGCCCTGCTCGCCGTCACCGCGCGCGCCGAACTCAAGCTCCCCGCCATCATCGGCGATCACATGGTGCTGCAACAAAAGCAGACCAATCCCATCTGGGGCTGGGACACGCCGGGCACCAAAGTGACCGTCACGTTTGGCGACCAGACGAAGTCCGCCGAAGCCGGCGCCGACGGCCGCTGGACGGTGAAGCTCGACCCGGTGCCGGTGAATGCCCAGCCGCAAACGATCAAGATCGCCGGCACCAGCCAAAAGGAAATCCAGGATGTGCTCGTGGGCGAGGTGTGGATGTGCTCCGGCCAGTCGAACATGGGCTTCACTCTTGGCCGCGATTGGAACGGCGACCTCGAAGCCGCCGCCTCCAAGATCGACACCCTGCGCCTGATCAAGGTGCCGCAGGTCGGCACGCAGGAATTGAAGACTGACTTCACCGGCTCGTGGAAGCCCTCCGATGCCCAGTCCTCGAGCACTTTCACCGCCGTGGGGTTCATGTTTGGCCGCTACCTGCATAACATCCTCGGCATCCCGGTAGGCTTGATCGACAACTCGTGGGGCGGTTCCGCCGCTGAAGCGTGGATTCGCCGCGACACGATCGAGAAAGATCCGCGGTTTTCCTTGCTCATGGAGAATACCCACAAGCACGAAGCCGATGCGCAAACGGACAAGGCGAAAGCCGACTACCAGGCGGCCACGGAAAAATGGAAAGAGGACGTGGAAAAGGCGAAAGCTGCCGGCAAGGTGGCCCCGCGCCCGCCGCAATCTCCGGAAGCCTGGCTCTCCGGCAATGCCCGGCCCGGCAATATCTTCGGCGGCGTGGTGAACCCGACGCTCGGCTACGGCATCAAGGGCGTGATCTGGTATCAAGGCGAGACCAACGCGGGCCGCGCTTACGAATACGCCCAACTCTTCCCCTTCATGATCGAGCAATGGCGCAAGGAATGGCAGCAGGGCGACTTCCCCTTCTACTGGGTCCAACTCGCCGATTTCATGGCCGAGAAACCCGAGCCCGGCGACAGCAGTTGGGCCGAGTTGCGTGAATCGCAAACCAAGACGATGAAGCTACCCAACACCGGGCAGGCCGTGATTATCGACCTCGGCGAAGGCCGGGACATTCACCCGCGCAATAAGCACGATGTCGCCGCGCGTCTCGTGCGCTGGGCACTGGTCAAGGATTACGGACAGAAATTTCTCTTCCACAGCCCGGAGTACAAGAGCGTCGAGTTCCAGGGTAAAAAGGCCGTCGTCACCTTCGATTGTTTCGGCAGCGGCCTTTATACGTTCGACGTGGATGAAGCCCGCGGCTTCGCCGTTTGCGGCGAGGACAAAGTCTGGCATTCCGCCAAGGGCAAGGTTTTGCCCGGGAACCAGGTCGAAGTCTCCAGCGATCAGGTCGCACAACCAATCGCCGTGCGTTACGCGTGGGCGGACAATCCGGTCTGCAATCTCTACGGCACGGATGGCCTGCCGGTGACGCCCTTCCGCACGGATGACTTCCCGATGACCACCAAGCCTGCGCCGGCACCTGCGCCGACGCCGAAGAAGTAGTCTTCGATATCAGGGCCGCGGGCTGACCGCGGTTTCCGTCGGAAAATTCGTCGGCACTTTCTGCGTCACTTTTCCCGTCGCGGCCCATTCGGTGCCGCGCTGGAGAGTGACCGCAAAGCCCACGTCCTTGATCGCTTCGAGCCCGTGGCCGAGCGCCGTGTGAAAGACGCGGCCCTGGCCATGGCTCAGGGCGAAGAGGAGCGGCTCGTCCTCGCCGCTGCCGCCGGTGGCGGGATCGGAGAAGGCGCTCGCCAGCACCGTCACGTTTTCCGCCGGGCCGCGGAGATGGTCGTAGAGTTCATCCTTGGCGTGCATCCATTTCGCCGGGAGACCGGCCATGATCGGATGCTCCGGCGCCCGCGTGACCATCAGGAATTCGTGCTGTTGACCATGATGCCCGGCGCTGCCCGCCGTCGTATCCGCCGTCCATTTACCCTCACGCAACCGCAGCAGTGGTCCCGACTTCTCATTGCGCCCACCCCAGCCGCCCACCCCGATCATCTCATTGTAGGCCTTCCATTCGGGAAAGGAATTGTTCGCCGCATGCACGCTCACAAATCCGCCACCACCGCCAACGTACTTCTCGAATGCCTCCCGCGTCGCCTCCGGCCACAACGCGCCATTGTAGTTGGACACCACGACCTGATAGGCCGCGAAATCCGGTTTGAACGCGCCGATGTCCGCGCCTTTCGCCGGCGAGGTCGCGACCTCCACCGTCGCGAAACCATTCTCCTCGAGGATCGCTTTGAGTTCCGGCGTCGTCTGCTGCCAGGCGTGGTTATTCTGCCCATCGACGAGCAGCACTTTCAGCGGCGCGGCCGCCGCGTGAAGGCCGAGAACGGCGAGTGCGAAAGGAGTAAGAAAGAGTTTCATGGGGGGATTGATTACAGGAAAAGATCAGGTTGGCAGGGAAAACGATTGCCTGCGCCGGCTGGAGCGCTTTCGCGCCCTGCGTTTCGGGGCGACCTGCCGATAGATCAGGTAGCACAGCGATGGCACGAGCACGAGAGCGCCCATCCCAACCACCAGTTTCCGATGATCGTCCTCTACCGAAACGTGCCGATCCGCACTGTAATGTTCCTTCCATTCCGCCCCGTACTGGTGTCGATAACTTACCTCCGCGGCTGCCCGATCGTACATTTGCCGCCCGACGAGCATAATGAAGATCACCAGCACTACGGCGAAAAGCAGCACGGCACCGAAAAACTGTCTCAAGAGGAGGATTTGGGTCAGCGTCACGCGGCGTGTGTAAGACGGTCGTGGACCGAAATCAAGTGCGTCACCAGAGTGTAACAATCATGGCCCCCATTTACTGAGCCTGGGCACTAAGCGCCGGGCACTCCCTCACTTCCCACCCGGCCCGTAGCCGGCCTTCGGCGTGCCGTCGTCATTCAACTTGTCGCAGGCCCAGAGCAGGCCGCGGGTGACGAGATCGAGATAGACGTCGCTTTGCATCGTGTCATTGCTGTGGCCGAGAGTCGTTCCGAACACTTTGGCTTTGCCGTAGGTGTTCACCCAGATGCAGGCATGGTCCTTCTTGGTATCCACGCCGTAAGCCTGCGCAAGCGGAACGAAGTTCGGCCACAACTTCTCGTTCTTGTAGAGTTCGTCGCCCGGATCGTGCCATTCGCTCGGGAAACCTTTCATCACCGGGTGGTCGGCTTTGACCGTCTTGACGTCGAGATCGTGCTTCACCTCATGGCTGAACGAACTCTGGCCGATGAGTTGCCGCCATTCGTCCGTGGAAGCCATGCGATAACTATGCGTCGAGCAATGCACCACCACCGCCGGCAGTCCGTCGAAGTGCGGCTTGGTGATCCGCTCGACAAATTCATTGTCTTTCACGAAGCCGAAGCACTCGTTGTGCAGCACCACATCGTAGCCCTTCGACCAATCCGCATTCTCGTAAATGCTCACGCGATGCTCACGATCCGTACCTTCGCACACGATGGTCCATTCCACGTTCGCCCGCTTGCTGATGCCCTCGGAAAGGATCTTCTTCTGGTTCTCGTAGTCATGGCAGCAACCGCCACAGACCATCAACGCGTGAATGGGTTTCGTTTTGTCCTCCGCCAAAGCGGAAGCTGCAAAGACAGCAGCGATCAGGAAAGGAAGAAAACGCATGGGTATTGGAGGTTTGAGATTAAAGCTGGGTCACGGATTCGCCGCACCGAGTTCGAAGTTCCATTCTTTCACCGGGCTGGGTTGATGCTCGCGCCGGATGATTTCCTTCGCCTTGGCGATGAGTTCGGGATGTTCCGCGCCCAGATCGTGCGATTCGGCGCGGTCGGCGGCCAGGTTGTAGAGTTCAAATGGCGCGTTCGGGTTCTTCTTGACGCCATTCGCAATCGCCTTCCAATCGCCCATGCGCACCGCCACGCGTCCCCCCTGGCTCTCGTACTCCCAGTAGAGGAAGTCGTGCTGCTTCTGCCCGGGCTGGCCGAGCAGTGTCGGCAGATAGCTGATGCCATCCGTGTCCGCGGGAGCGGCTCCGCCGGTGAGTTCCGCCATCGTCGGCAGAAAATCATAGAACGCCGAGACGTGCCCGGTTGTGTCGCCCGCCTTGATCTTCCCCGGCCAGCGGGCAATGAGCGGCGTGCGGATGCCGCCCTCGTAAAGGTCCTGCTTGTAACCGCGCAAGCCGCCCGTGCTCTGGAAGAATACCGGATCGGTCCCCGCCAGCGGAAAGACCGCGCCATTGTCGCTGGAGAAAAAGACCAGCGTGTTGTCGTCGATGCCCAATTCCTTCAGCAGTGCCATTACCCGGCCAATATCACGATCCATCCGCGTGATCATCCCCGCATAGGCAGCGCGCGGCGTTTCGTTGTTGGCGTAGTGCTTGGTATTGGTAAAGGGCGTCTCCGTCCACTGACCGTGGTATTGCGCCATGGAATCATCCGGCACCTGGAGCGAGAGATGCGGAATCGTGAAAGCCAGATAAAGGAAGAACGGCTGGTCGTGATGATCGCGCACGAATTTCAGTGCGTCGTTCGCCATCAAATCGTGCGCGTAGAGCTGGCCCTTGGGCTCGATCACGCCCCTCATGCTCACGTCATACGAGGGATTGCCCGCCAGGCTTTCGCGCTCGTTGTTCCGCCAGAGATAAGGCGGATAGTAAGTGTGCGCGAGGCTCTGGCAGAGATAGCCGTAGCTGTAGTTGAATCCGAAATCCCGCGGGCTGCTGTGGTCCTCGGGCATGCCCAGCCCCCACTTGCCGATGATCCCGGTGTAATATCCCGCATCCCGCATGCGCTGCGCGACGGTCACCGTCCCCGCCGGCATCGGGCGCTGGCCTTCCTCGCTGGGACCGCGCTGCATGTTGTCGCGAATCGCCGCGTGTCCCATGTGCTTGCCCGTCATCAGCGCGCACCGGCTCGGCGCACACACCGCATTGCCGGTGTAGTGCTGCAGAAAGCGCAGGCCATCCGCCGCGAGATGATCGATGTTCGGCGTCTGAATCTTCTGCTGTCCATAGCACCCGAGGTCGCCGATACCCAAGTCATCGGCCAGGATGAAGATGACATTGGGCTTGGACGCTTTGGCCGGCTCCGCCGCGTGGGCAAAGCACACCAGCGCCGCGAGTAGAAGCGCGGTCAGGCGAGACATGGTGGGGGATGTGAAGGTGACGCTTACTTGCCGCCGGGGCCGTAGCCCGTGGCCGGCGTGCCGTCGTCGTTCAAGTGGCCGGCCGCCCACAACACGCCACGAGTCACGAGATTGAGATATTCGTCGCTCGCGACCGTTTCGTTGTTATGCCCCAGCGTCGTGCTGAAGACGCGCGTCTTGCCTTGGTAAAGGTTCGTCCAGATGTCCACCCAATCCACCGACTTCTCCTCCACCGTCTCCGTGCCGTCGGCCTGCTTGGTTTTGACTTTCACCTTCTGCAAGCCGTGCGCCAGCGGGTGCGCGGTATCGAGGATCTTGATGTTGTTATAGTGCTCTTCCTTGATCGTCGTCCAATCCGCGAGGCCCTTGCTGATCGGGTGCTCCTTGTCCAGAAAGCTCACCGCGATCGGCTCCTGCGGGCCGTGGCCGCTGGATTGCAGGCCGAGATACTGGAACCAAAACGCATGCGGCGCGTCGAGATCGGTCACCGGATCGTTTGCATTGCCGATGCGATAGCAGTGCATGGCGCAGTGCAGGTTCACACCGGGAATGCCGGCGCGATGCGGGGCGAGCACGCCCTCGACCACCGACTGGTCACTGATGCCGGCCGCGCATTCGTCATGAATGATCACGTCATAACCCTTCGCATAGTCCGGGTTGCCATAGATCGGCAGCGGCGGCTTCGTGCTCTTGTCATCGGTATGAATCTGGTCGACGACCACGTTTGCCCGCTTCTCGATCCCTTCCTTGAGAATGTCCTTCTGCTTGGCGTAGTCGTGGCAGCACCCCCCGGTGATGAGCAGCACCTTGAGCGGCTTGGGCGCGTCGGCGGCGTCCGCCGAGGCAAAGGCAAAAGCGAGAGTGAGAACGGCGAAGGCGGGGAGGAGGCGTAGTTTCATGAGAAAGGGTATCGAGCGTATGAGGAAGAACCCGCGAGTCGAGCCCTTGTTAGCGCGCCATTTATGACACACACCGATGCGCGTCAAAACATCGTTTTGAACAAGTTTGTGCTAAGTCTTGGCGTTTTCACTGATCTTGTCCCAATGAAAGTCTTCCCCTCCCTCGCCGTTCTCCTGCTCGGTGCCGCTTCTATCCTCGCCGCCAATGCCTTGACGCCTGTCGCCCCAGCGAATCCCGCCAATTTCGATGCCGATCGCTCCGCGCTCACCACGGGCATCGCCGAACTCGGCGCGCCCGGCGTTCCCGGTGGCGTTTCTGTTTTCGGGCCGCAAGCCTTTGCCGTCATTGCGGGCAAGGACGGCAAGAAAGCGCTGCTCCCTGTGGTGGCCGCGGCGCGCTGGGAAAAAGGCCGGATCGTCGCCCTCGGACACGACGGTTACCTCGGCGCGTTCGACGGCGGGAACGGCACCATGCTGGTGAACGCCGCGCGCTGGGTCATCGGCGAGGCATCCTCGGCCAAGCCAAAGATCGGCGTCTTCGGCAATGCCCCGCTCGTCGCCCATCTCAAGGGCGCTGGCCTCGACGCCGAGGCTCTCGAGGGCAAGAACTGGAACACGCGCCTGCCCACCTTCCGCGCGGTGTTCATCAATGCGCACAAGATCCAGCCCGAGGACATCGACCACCTCGCCCGCTTCGTCCGCAACGGCGGCGGCCTCGTCACCGCCGCGACCGGCTGGGGCTGGCTCTACGGCGGCAAGGACAAGAGCTTGCTCGCCACGGAATTCGCCGGCAACAAGTTGCTCGCTCCCGCCGGCCTCGTCTTCACCTCCGGCACGCCGGAGAAATCCACCAAGACCGGCTACACCATCGGCGGTGACCTCACGCTCCTGAACGCCACCACCGCTCTCGACAGCATCGCCAATCATACCGCGAAAAAAGTCGTCCTCACGCCCGACCAACTCACCCAAGCCGGCGCGACTCTGGCCGATGCCATGCGCGCCCTCCCACCGACAGACACCATCCTTCTCCCGCGTATCAGCGCCCTCATCGCCACTCCCGGCGCCGTCGACTTTCCCCGGCCGGATCATCCCCTGCCCGCCGACAATGCTCTCGCCCGCCTCATCGTCACCGCACAACTCGAGGCCTACCGCACCGCCAAGCCCGAGCAACTCCGCGCCAATCCCGCCGCCGACGCCTTCCCCGGCGCCGTGCCGAAAAACGCGCCACGCATCCCCAGCCGCGTCGTCGTCATCGACACCGGCGTCCCCGCCTGGCACAGCACCGGCCTCTACGCCGCGCCCGGCGAACTCATCAAAGTCCAGATTCCCGCCGAGCTCGCGGACAAAGGCCTCGCCGTCCGCATCGGCTGCCACAGCGACAGCCTGTGGCACCTCGACAAGTGGCAGCGCGCCCCGGAGATTTCGCGGCGCGAGACGATCAAGACTGCGCTCAGCACCGCCGCGAATCCCTTCGGCGGCCTCATCTACATCGAAGTGCCTGAAAAACTCACACCCGCCAAGGTGAACGTGGCCATCGGCGGCGGAGTGGAATCGCCCCGCTTCGTCCTCGGCGAAACCAAGCTCATGGACTGGAAAATGCGCCTCCGCATGGCTCCCGCTCCTTGGGCCGAACTCGAGACCAAAAAAGTCATCCTCAGCATCCCCGCGGAAAAAATCCGCCAGCTCGACGACCCCGAGGCGCTCCTGAAATTCTGGGACGAAGTGCTCGACGCCGAGGCCGACCTCGCCACCATCCCGCGCGATCGTAAGCGCCCCGAGCGCATCGTTCCCGACACCCAAATCTCCGCCGGTTACATGCACAGCGGCTACCCGATCATGACCTGGCTGGACAAAAGCGTGGAGCACTCTGTCTCCCTCGCCGAGATGAAGCAGGGCAGTTGGGGCCACTTCCACGAACTCGGCCACAACCACCAGGTCCCCGACTGGACTTTCGACGGCACGACCGAGGTCACCTGCAATCTCTTCTCCCTCTATTGCATGGAGACGCTCTGCGGCAAACCACCCGGCCAGGGCCACGACGCCATGAAGCCCGACGCCGTCGACAAGCGTCTCCGCGGCTACCTCAGTTCCAGCGACAAATTCAGCAAGTGGAAGAGCGACCCCTTCCTCGCCCTCACCATGTATCACCAGCTCCGCGTCGGCTTCGGCTGGGAGACCTACAAGAAAGTCTTCACCGAATACCGCGACCTGCCCAAAGACCAACGCCCCAAGACCGACGACGAAAAGCACGACCAATGGATGGTCCGCTTCTCCAAGGCCACGGGAAAAAACCTCGGCCCCTTCTTCGAGGCCTGGGGCATCCCCACCAGCACCACCGCCCGCGACTCCATCAAGAACCTCCCCACCTGGATGCCCGCCGACTGGCCGAAGAGCTAGGTGACCTGCATTACCGCAGAGGCGCAGAGAGCGCTGAGAGCCGCAGAGGAAAGAAATAGATTTCCCTCTGCGGCCCTGTCCAATCTCTCTGCGCCCTCTGCGTTAAAGTAACGGCCTCAAACCAGCACCACCTCCCGCTGCGCCACAGCCCTCGTCTTCACCAGCGACCGCTTCTTCCAGATCACAAAGATCACCGGATAAATCAACAGCTCGAGAATCGCCGACGTCACCACCCCGCCAATCATCGGCGCCGCGATCCGCTTCATCACATCCGCCCCCGCCTGCGTCGTCGGGCTCCACATGATCGGCAGCAATCCAAAGAGAATCGCGCAGACGGTCATGATCTTCGGCCGGATGCGCTGCACCGCGCCTTCTTTCACCGCGGCGTAAAGATCGCCCAGGGAATTCATGCGGCCCTCGGCGACGTGCTTTTCCCATGCGTTATCAAGATAGAGCAGCATCACCACACCGGTCTCCGCATCGAGCCCCGCGAGCGCGATCAGCCCCACCCAGACGGCGGCACTCATATTGTAGTCGAGCAGGTGAAGCATCCAGAATGCGCCGACCAGAGAGAACGGCACGGCGAGCAGCACGATGATTGTTTTCGTGGCGGACCGCGTATTCATATAGATGAGCACGAAAATGATGAGAAGCGTCAACGGCCCAACGATCTTGAGTCGCTGCTCGGCGGCCTGCAAATACTCGAACTGCCCCGCCCATTGGATGTAATAGCCTGGCGGAAACTTGACGCGCTCGTTGATGCGCCGCGCCGCCGCGCGGACGTACCCGCCGATGTCGCTGGTCGTCACATCGACGAAGACGAAGCCGACGAGTTGGCCGTTCTCGTTGCGGATGGAGGGCGGGCCGGTTTTGAAGTTGATGTTCGCCAGGAGGGAGATGGGGACTTGCGCGGTGGAAGAGCCAGGCGCTCCTTTCGCTGAGGATTCCGCCATCGGCGTAGCCACGAGGACGCGTTTGAGCGAAACGAGATCATCCCGAAAGTCCCGCGCGTAACGCACACTGATCGGATAGCGCTCGCGACCCTCCACCGTCGTCGCGATAGTTTTTCCCCCGATGGCTGTCTCGACGATGTCGTTCACGTCGCCCACACGCAGGCCGTAGCGCGCGGCGGCTTCGCGGTTCACATCGAAGTCGAGGAAGTATCCACCCGTGGTGCGCTCCGCGAAGACGCTGCGGGTGTCGGGAAAATCGCTGAGCGCCTTCTCGATATCGACGGCGACGTTTTCAATCTGCTTGAGGTCGGGGCCAAAGACTTTGATACCCAGCGGCGTACGGAAGCCGGTGGTGAGCATCTCGGTGCGCGTCTGGATCGGCATCCAGAAGATGTTCGCCATGCCCGGCGTCTTGACGTGCTCGTTCATGTCCGCCAGCAGCTTTTCCCACGTCATGCCCCGCCGCCATTGCTCGTGCGGCTTGAGTGTGACGACGGTCTCGAACATGGCCAGCGGCGCAGGATCGGTAGGCGTTTCGGATTGCCCAGCCTTGCCAAAGACGCGCTCGACCTCGGGCACTTTCGCGAGCATCCGATCCTGGATTTGCAGGATTCTCGTCGCCTCATTGATCGACATGCCAGGTACGGCGGTCGGCATGTAAAGGATGGTGCCTTCGTTGAGCGGCGGCATGAATTCCTTCGGCCAGCGATAAAACGGAATCGGATTATCGAAGAACGCGTTGATGAAGGGGATCAGACCGAAGGCGACCATGACGACCGCCGTCGCGAGGAGAAGTGGCCAACGATAGCGCAACGCGAGATTGACGAATGGCTGATATGCCCAGATCAAAAGCCGGTTCACGGGATTTCTGTTTTCCGGCACGATCTTTCCACGGATGAGCAGCACCATGAGAACCGGCACGAGGGTGATGCCGAGCAGCGCTGCGAACAACATCGCGAAGGTCTTGGTGAACGCGAGCGGCCGAAACAGCCGCACGGATTGCGGGTCAAGCGTGAAGATCGGGATGAAGCTCACCGTGATGACGAGCAGCGAGAAGAAAAGCGGACGCCCGACGGCCTTGGCTGCCTGAATGATGACATCGGCGCGCTCCCGGTTATCGGGATCGCGCCCGTGCTCTTCACGGAAATGCTCCAGCGCCTTGTGCGCGTTCTCCACCATGATGATCGCCGCATCGACCATCGCGCCGATGGCGATGGCGATCCCTCCGAGCGACATGATATTCGAGGTCAGGCCCAGATAAAACATCGGCAGGAACGACAGGATGATCGCGATCGGCAGCGTGATGATCGCCACCAGCGCCGAGCGCACATGCCAGAGGAAAATGATACACACCAGCGCCACCACGATGCTTTCCTCGATGAGCTTCTCCCGCAACGTATGGATCGCATTCACGATCAATTCGCTGCGGTCATAGGTCGGCACGATCCGCACGCCCTCGGGCAGCGAAGCCTTGATCTCCTCCATCTTCTTTTTGACGCCATCGATCACGTTGAGCGCGTTCTCACCGTAACGCATCACCACGATCCCGCCGACCACCTCTCCTTTCCCATCCAGTTCCGCGACCCCGCGTCGCAAGTCGCCGCCGAGATGCACCGTGCCCACGTTTTTCACATAAACCGGCGTCCCATCCACCACCTTGAGGACGACATTCTCGATATCTTCCACCTTCTTGATGTAGCCCCGCCCACGCACGTAATACTCCGTCGTCGCCACCTCGAAGATCTTCCCGCCCACGTCGCCGTTGCTCATCTTGATCGCGCTCACCACGTCGGCCAGCGGGATGCCGTAAGCCACGAGCGCATTCGGATCAAGGTCCACCTGGTATTGTTTGACGAAGCCGCCGACCGGCGCCACCTCGGCCACGCCCTTCACCGATTCCAACGCGTAACGCAGATGCCAGTCCTGCAACGAGCGCAGCTCCGCGAGGTCATGCTTCCCGGTATCATCCACGAGCGCGTACTCATAAACCCAGCCCACCCCCGTCGCGTCCGGCCCGATCACCGGATTCACCCCTTCCGGCAACGAACCGCGCACCGAGTTCAGGTATTCGATGACCCTCGAACGCGCCCAATAGATGTCCGTGCCGTCCTCAAAAATCACATACACGAACGACTTCCCAAACATCGACTCCCCGCGCACAAACTTCACCTTCGGCGCCGCGATGAAGCGTGTCGAAATCGGATACGTGATTTGATCCTCCACCAGGTCCGGCGAACGCCCCTCCCAATCCGTATAGATGATCACCTGCACGTCGCTCAGGTCGGGAATCGCGTCGAGCGGCGTCCTCATCAGCCCATAAACGCCGCCCGCAACGGCGAAGATGGTGAAGATGAAGACGAGGAACTTGTTCCGCGCGCTCGCCTCGATGATGCGTTCGATCATGGCTTCACCTCCAATGGCGCCGGTTCCTCAAACGACTTCACCGCCCCTTGCACCTTCGACTCCGCATCGATGAGGAAGTTCGCACTCGCGACCACGCGCTCCCCCTCCTTCACGCCGTCCAGCACCTCATAGATGTCGCCATACTTCCGCCCGAGCTGAATGAAACGCGGCTCCAGCTTCCCCTCGCCCTTGTCCACGAAAACCAGCGCATGCGAACCCGTCGGCATCACCGCGCTCACGGGAATCGTCAGCCCCTCGCCCATGTCCATCGCCAGCTCGATATTCACATACATTCCCGGCCGCAGTTTGAAATCGGGATTGGGAATATCGACCCGCACTTTGATGGTGCGCTTCATCTCCGCGAGGAACGGATTGATGAGGCCCACCTCCCCTTCGAACTTCTGGCCGGGATACGCCTTCGTCGTCACTGTCACCTTCTGCCCCTTCGCCAGCATCGAAAGTTCGTCCTCGTAGAATTCCGCCCACACCCACACCATCGACAGGTCGGCGACATTCACCAGATGATCGCCGCTCATCACCCTGCGGCCTTGATCCACGGGCACGTCCTCGACCACCCCCTTGAACGGCGAGTTCAGCGTCAGGAACTCGGAGGGCTTTCGCGCCTTCTCCAATTCCGCGATTTGCTTCGCGGTGATGTTCCATTGTTCGAGCCGCCGCCGCGCCGCCTCGATGGAGCGTTCCGCGGCCGCCTTGCCTTCCCCGGCGCTGATCCGATCGCGTGTCTCGAGCAGATTGACGAACTCCCGTTCCGCGCTGGAAAGCTCTGGACTGTAAATCGTCAACAGCGGTTGCCCCTCCTCCACGGGCTCGCCCGGAGACGTGACATAAAGCTTTTGCACATAGCCCTCGACGCGCGCGACGAATTCCTGCCGCCGCGTCCGGTCCGGCACGACCAGGCCGACGGAGCGGATCACGTGGTGCAACGGCTTCCTCTCCGCCGTCGCGTAGGTCACGCCGATTTGCTGCTGCCGCTCCACCGGCACGCTGAACTCATTCAGCACCGGGCCGGAACTGGCCTTCGGCGTGGCCGCAGCCAGCGTGCCTTTTTTCCAGACCGGCACCAGGTCCATCGAGCAGATCGGGCATTTGCCTTTCGGGTCTTGCGAACGCACCGAGGGGTGCATCGTGCACGTATAATAGTCGACGTTGGGATCCGTGCCGCCCGCGCCCTTCCGCTGGCAACCGGCGACCCCCGCGAGAGCGGCGATACTGGAAACCAGGATAAATTCTCTCCGGTTCATTTCGCTTCCCCTTTCGACGTCCGCTGGCGGGCGGAGAAGTAACCCAGGTCCGAGCCAACGAGCGCTTCGAGCTCGGCGACCGCGGTTTGGCAATCGGCCAGGTGCTGCTGATACGTCGCCTCCAGTTCGCGCAGGCTGCGCTCCGACATCACCAGATCGAGGAAGCTCTCCCGGCCACTTTCATAATTGGTGCGATTCGTCTGCACCGTCTGGCGCGCTTTGGGCAGGAGCCGGGTCTCGAACAGCTCGACGTGATGATGGAACGTCTCGATCTTTTGCAATTGATCGTGCAACAGCCCGAGCGCTTCGGCCCGCGCGCCTTCCAGCGCCCGCTGCGCCGCCTCGACCCCGCTGCGGGCCTCGCGTTCTTCCGCGCGATATTTCTTCGCGTTCAACCACGGCACATTGAAAGACACCCCCGCATCCACTTCGCTGATCGCTTGCGCCGCCCCGTTATAACGCTGCGCCTGCACCGTCACCGTCGGATCGGGAATCCACTCCCGCTTCGCCAGCTCGAGCTTCGCCGTCGCCGCCGTCATACCCGCCGCGGTGCTGCGCACTTCCGGTCGATTGTTCAGCAGCAAGCCGCGCAACTTTTCCACCGGAAAATGCGCGTGCGCCGGCGATGGCAGGGCGCCCGGCCGGCCCAACGTGCTGAAAGCATCGCGATTCATCAGCACCTTGAGCTGCGTCTCGTCCTCCGAAACGCTCTGCAATAAATCATGCCGCGTCTCTTCCAGCCGGTTCACTTCATTCTCCGCCACGAACACCTCGGCCTGCCCTTGATTGCCCACCTCCAGTTTGGCCCGGCTGATTTCCACCGTCTGCCCGAGCGACGACGCGTTGGCCCGATTCAGCTCCAGCAGCGCGTAATCCCGCGCCAGGCGGAAGTAAGCGACACGCGCCTTGGCCACGACATCGAGCTCCTTCCGGCGCACCTCCTCCAGCGCGCCCAGCGCCTCCGCCGCCGCGATCCGTTCCCGGCTGCGATTCCGGCCGGAAAGCGGGATCATCTGCTCCACGCTCAGCATCTGGTCGGTGAAGCCATTGCGCGAAATGTCCACGAATCGCCCCAGCCGCGTGCTGCCGCCGACTTTCAGGTCATCCCACGCCGCCGCCTGCGGCACGCGCTGTTTCAACGCCTCCCATTTGGCGCGCGCTTCCTTGATCGCGGGATTGTTCGCCAGCACGGCTTCCGTGACCGCGCTCAGCGAAAGAGACGATGCCGACGCCGCTACCGGTGAATCGCCGGGTATCTTCGGCGGTTCAGCGTGGGCGGTAAAGGAGATGGAAAAAGTACAGAGAAAAAGAGAGAGAAGTTTCATGGATCCGAGCGGTGGGTTTCGCGGGTGAAGATGTGCGCAAGGCACACCACGCCTGGGAAAGCCCGTGGCTCAGATCAACTGGATGCAACTCACCGCCCGCGGCGAGAGCGTGTGCGCGGTGCTCGCCTCGTCGGAAACGACGAACGGCCGCCGCGGCACGGGCGGCAGAAAGAGAATCGTATAAGCGTGCGGATCGATCGCCGCCCACTGCACCTGCGCATCCGCCGACACCGGCACCGGCGACTGCGGCGCCTTCTGCTGCTCCGTCACCTTGCAACAAGCCACATTCGCACAACACCCCGACGCACACTGCATCGCCGCACACCCCCCACCCTGCTTCATCTCCACCGGCACCGGCAGCACGACCGTCCGACCCTGCGTCACAAACAGCAGGCTCAAAACGAGCGTCAGGATGAGCGGAGTTCTAGCGAACATAAATCGATGCGACCGCAAAGTGGCACACCCCGTTCATTTTGCCGAATCCGAAATTAAACAATCGAATCGCTTCTGTTTGGTCTCAGCGATGAAGGCTGGCGTTGGCGATCACGTTTGGACGCTGGACGAAGTCCTTGCCCTGCGGGATTAGTGCGGCTGCGCCATGTTTCGACCCTTTCTGACCGCGTTCTCCGGCACTGCCGTGGAGTTTTTTGAGACGATGGCGATTGCGTATGCCATCCTGCGGGCGGGTTATCCGCGCGAGGCCATTTCGGCGACGGTCATCGGCCATGTCCTGGTTTTCATCAGTGCGATCTTCCTCTGGCCGGCGCACACGCTCATTCCCATCTTCTGGTTTCGGCTGGTGGCGGCATCGCTTCTGACGCTCATGGGCTTCTACTGGACTGTGAAGTCGCTCCGGCGCTCTTCCGTCGGCCAACGTCCCCGCTGGGCCACCGATCCGCTGGGGAAGGTGGGTGTTGTACCCAGCGGCGCGGTGACGAACTTCTCGACGCCGGTGTTTCTGGTGATGCTGAAAAGTTCGGTCGTGGAGGCTTTGGAGATTCTCCTCGTTGTTTTCCCGATTGGGGCCGCTACTGGCGCCTGGCCGGGCATTGTCGCCGGGGTAGGCCTGGCCATTGCGGTCGTGACGCTCGGAGTGATTCTGTTGCACGGACAGCTCAAGCGCGTTCCCGAGGTGCGGCTGAAACTGGCGACCGGTCTTTTGCTGTTCGCCATCGGCCTGTCGTGGCTTTTCGAACTGACGAACTCGAAGTGAGCCAATCCGTCCGTCATTGAATGGTTTTTGAGAGAAAGCGCATCGACCCTTTCTGGCAGGAAGGTGTGTATCCGCAGGCCATTCAGGATGATGCTCCAGAACCTGGAGGCGAATCAGGAAAACAGGAAAAGGAATTCCGGCGACGCCTTGGGCTTCCTGCTTTCCTGTTTTCCTTATTCAAAAACCGCTTCGTGCGCTAGGCTTGGGCCACCGCATTTGACGGATTTTGCTTGACAAGAGCCCCTATTGCGTGCTACAAATATCGCGTTCGCTTGGGGTGGGTCTGTGGCCGGGTTTAAAAGGCAGGGTGCGAACAGCAAGCGAGGCAGGAATTCATCGATGCACGACAGGCTAACCAGATTGTTTTTGCGACCCGGGATTTCCCGGGCGCTGGCGCGTGTCCGAATGGTGCGTCTTGCTGGAGCGCCCCGTGCTTGCCGGCTCAGTGCCCGCTCTTCCCCGCCGGGAAGCGCGCGGCGACCGTACGCACACCCCGGGCACGGTGCAGGGCGATTGGGAAATCGCTCCTACCAGTTTCCGGCCCCGTTTTACAGAGACTTCCGGGAAGTTCCGACTAGTTCCGACTCATGAATGATCCGACCCAAAATGACAAAATCACGCGGCTGACTCCGGCGACCCGGCTCGCCCGGATTTGGCCACCCTCCGACTCGGCTTTACAGCGGAGTTTCGACCACTTCCGGCTAGTTCCGATCGATGAAATTGACCCGACCCCATCCCCCGCATCCAATCCTCCCCCGGCGCGTGAGGACACGCGCCCTACACCAGGGTTCCCTATCGCCGAGTCACCCCCCAATCGCAGGCAATCGCACCTGATCGTGTCTAATCATGCCTCCAATTATTTTCACAATGCCGGGATGGATCCCTCGATTCAGGCAGCCAGAGAAGCCCTCCTTTTCGATTCCGAAAACAACCGCTCTCAAAAAGAAACTTGCCCGTTGGCCAGTCCCTTTGCTTGAGTGGAGCCCATTTCCCTTGGATTGTTCCGTTACTCTATGAAGAAAGCCCTCGCTTTGGCGCTTGTCGCGTTGCCTGCCGCCGCTCTGTTCGCCGCCGACCCTCCTGCTCACATCGACGTCAGCAAGCTGCCCTCTCAATCCAAGCTGATCGACGATGTCGTGGTCCCCGTCCCCAGTGAAATCTTCGGCGTCCTCGACAAGCTCGGGAAGCCGAGTTGGTCCGCGGTGCAGCGGCCGATCACCAACGTCATTCAGCCGACCGGCGACAGCCCACAGATCGCCCTGATGCTCGGCTCCGTGATCGCGGAAGGCTTCATCGCGGTGGAAGCCGAGGACGCCAACCAAGTGAAGCAAATCGGCAAGAGCGTGCTCAGCCTTTCGACCCCGCTCGGCGTGGGCGCCGAGGTCAAGAAGCGCGCCCAAGCCATCACCGACGCCGCCGACAAGAAGGACTGGGCCGGCGTGCGCAAGGAACTCGACGGCACCCTCGACGACGTGAAGAAAGTCATGGTCAAGCTGAACAGCGAGGCGCTCTCCCAGCTCGTCAGCCTCGGCGGCTGGATCCGCGGCACCGAAGCACTCACCGCGGTGGTCAAGAACTCCTACACCAAGGACGGCGCCGAATTGCTCCATCAGCCGGTGTTGCTCGATTACTTTGAGCGGCGACTCGCGGGCTTGAAGCCCAAATACAAGATCAACCCCGTGGTCATCCGCGTGCAGAAGGGCATCCTCGAAATCCGCCCGCTGATCGGCCTGGCCGACGATGTGGATATCTCGGAAAAATCGGTCCAGCAGATCAATACGATCACCGCGGACCTCATCAAATCGATCAACTCAAAGGCGCCCTAATCTCCGATTCTTTTTTGTGAAACGCTTCGCCCCTCTCGTTCTCGTTCTTCTCCTCCTCTCCTTGGGCGCCGGTCCGGCGCGTGCCACCATCGACGACGCGCTCTCCTTCGCCTTGGAAGCCGCCGACCCGTACGTCAAGGAAGGCTTCACCGTCCGCGAGGATTACTGGGGTGGCGACCTGCCGGTCAAGACCACCAAGGCCATCGTCCACCAGCTCTTCAAGGGCAACGAATACTGGTTCTGGATGGGCACCGACCAGAAGGGCGCGAAGATCTCCGTGCACGTCTACGACAGCGCCGGCAACCTCGCGGAAAGCGAAGCCTGGCAGAAGCCGCACTTCGCCGCCGCCCGCGTCGTCCCGAAGAAGACGGGGTCCTACTATTTGATCGTGGAAGTCGAAAAATCGCCCGATGAGCGCACCTATTGGTCGCTCGCCTATGGCTTCAAATAACGCCCAGTTGGTGCGTTTCGGCGGGCCCGCCATCCTGTGTCCGTAACCGACGCCCAGACCCTGCAGTTCGAGAGTGGCCGTGTGCTGCAATCGCTCTACGGCAACGATCTCACGCTGCTCAAGACGCTCGAGAAGACCCTCGAGGTGCGCGTCACCACCCGCGACGGCTGGCTGCGCGTGGAAGGCGCGCCCGATCGCATCGAGCAAACCCGCCGCGTATTCGACCAGCTCGACCGCGCCCGGCAAGGCGGCCTGAACATCCGCAAACACGAATTCCTCCACGCCCTCCGCTCCGTGTCCGAACCCCAGGAAGCCAGCCTCGAGGAACTCCTCGACACCAAAATTCTTCTCTCGCCGAAGCGGCCGCCCATCGTGCCGAAGACGGCCGGGCAGAAGGCGTATCTGCAGGCGATCCAGACCTACGACATGGTCTTCGGCGTCGGCCCCGCCGGCACGGGCAAGACGTATCTCGCCATGGCCATGGCGGTCCAGGCTTTGAAGAAGGAACAGGTCACGCGCATCATCCTCACCCGCCCGGCGGTCGAGGCCGGCGAGGCGCTCGGCTTCCTGCCCGGCGACTTGAAGGAGAAGATCATGCCCTATCTGCGTCCGCTCTACGATGCGCTGCACGACATGGTGGACGCGGAAGAAGTGCAGCGCCTGATGGAGCGCGGCGTCATCGAAATCGCTCCCCTCGCCTACATGCGCGGCCGCACGCTCAACCGCGCCTTCGTCGTCCTCGATGAAGCGCAGAACACCACGACCGAGCAGATGTTCATGTTCCTCACCCGCCTCGGTGCGGAGTCCAAGGCGGTCATCACCGGCGACTATACCCAGATCGATCTGCCGCCCAACAAGCGCTCCGGTCTCGTCGAAGCCATGCAGGCCCTCAAGGACGTCGAAGGCATCAATTTCTCTCATTTTGGCGAGCAGGACGTCATCCGCCACGAACTCGTCCAGTCCATCGTGCGCGCCTATCGCCGCCATCGCGGCACCGGCGAACCGGAAACCAAGCGTTGATTTTTCACCCCGCCGGCCCGATCCTCTACTTCACGCCCAGCCCATGCTCGGTTTTTTTGAAAGACAGCGATTAGTAAAGAAGGGACTGTGTTCCTCGAAACAGCGCCGCCGCCGGACGGAGAGCGAATGGCTGCAAACGCTCGAGCACGGCCCATTGGCCAAGGTGGCCATTTGCCTCGGTTTCATCGTCGGCCTCGCCGTGCTCATCTACTCGGACCTGCGCTCGCAGCCGATGGAAAAAGTTTTAATCGCGGTGCTCATTTTCCTCACCGCCCTCGCCCAGCTCTGGATCAACCATCCCAAGACTTTCGAGCGCAATTCCCGCGTGCTCCTCATGTTCGGGGTCATGCTATTGCACCTCGGCATCGTCAAGTTGATCCTCGTCACGTCCGACAACCAGATCCTTCGGGGTATGTCCACGCCCGACGGGTTCAGCGGCCTGGAGCGGCAGCAGCTCTGGCGGCTCGCCGTGCCCTACGCCTTTGCGCCCCTGGTTCTCTCGGTGCTGCTCGGGAAGAATCACGGCATCTACGCCGCCATCTTCGTCAGTCTTTGGGGGTCGCTCATCTACCGCGGCATCGATCCTATTTTCCTCGTGATGAGCCTCATCAGCGGCTTCATCGCGGTCTTCATCACGCTCGATGTGCGGCGCCGCATCCAACTCGTCCGGGCCGGTGTCTTCGTCGGCCTTTCCACGTGGATCCTGGCCCTCATCTTTGGGCTCATTGGGCCCATCATTTGGGAATCCTTCAGCGGCATGCACTGGTCCATCATCGGTTACCAGAGCCTGGTCGCCATTGGCAGCGGCGTGCTCACCGGCTTCATGGTCAGCGGCGCGCTGCCGATCTTCGAGACCACCTTCCGCATTACCACCAGCACCACGTGGCTCGAGCTGGCCGATCTGAACCATCCCTTGCTCAAGCGCCTCGTCATCGAGGCCCCCGGCACCTATCACCACAGCCTGGTCGTCGCCAATCTCGCCGAGGCCGCTGCCGAGGCCATCGGGGCCAGCGCCGCCATGTGCCGCGTGTGCTCCTATTTCCACGACATCGGGAAGCTCGTGAAGCCGGAGTACTTCACCGAAAACATGCGCCGGGACCGCAACCCGCACGACGAACTCGCCCCCACGATGAGCGCGCTCATCATCATCGCCCACGTCAAGGAAGGTGTGGACCTCGCGCTCAAGTACGGCCTCAACCAGGAAATCATCGACGTCATCCAGCAGCACCATGGCACGTCGCTCGTCTTCTTCTTCTACAAGCGGGCCTTGCAACAGCAGGAGGACGCCCGCGCCGGGGGCAAGATCATGAATATTCGCGAGGAGGATATCCCCGAGGTGCGCGAGGAGACCTTCCGCTACAGCGGGCCCCGCCCGCAGACCCGGGAAGCCGCCATCATCAGCCTGGCCGATTGCATCGAGAGCGCCTCGCGCAGCCTCGATCGCGTGACCCCGCAGAAGATCGACCAGCTCATCAGCGATATCGTCGAGAAGCGCTTGCTCGACGGCCAGCTCAAGGAGTGCGACCTCACCATGCGGGAACTGGAGGAAGTGGCCGAGAGCTTCCGCCGCACCTTGCAAAGCATGATGCACAGCCGCGTGGCCTACCCCGATTCCCGCAGCGAATCGCGGGGCGGCGACTCCCGCGGCGACCGGCGTGACACCCCGCTGCCGGCGGCGCGGTCCACCGTGCCTCCCGTCTCGGCTGCTTGAGCATCCAGGTTCACAACCGCCAGCGCGCCGTGCGCGTCCGCCTGCCCTGGCTGAGGAGCCTGGCCGAGATCGCCCTCGAAAAATGCCGCGAATACTCTGGCGATGGCCGTTTTGCCCTCCGCCAGATCGCAGCGGTCGAGGTCACCATTGTCTCCGACCGGGTCATCGCCGATGTGCACCAGCGTTTCATGAATATCCCCGGAGCCACGGATGTCATCACCTTCGAGCACGGCGAGATCGTCACCAGCGCGCAAACGGCCGCCGTCTATGCCCGGCAATTTGGCCATGACGTGGACCAGGAGCTGGCCCTTTATATCGTCCATGGACTCCTGCATCTGAATGGATATGATGATCTTACGCGGAGCGACGCCGCCCTCATGCGCCGCACGCAGCAGCACATCCTGAAGACTTGCCTTTCACGCCTGCACCACGTCTAATCCCCTCCACTCCTATGTTTCCTCGATCCCCCCGATCCGCCATTGCCTGCCTCACGGTTGGGCTGTTCGCCAGTGCCACCTTGCACGCCGACCAGGACGCCCCGCCGGTCGATGTCAATGCCCTGCTCAAACAACTGCATACGCTGCGCGACCAGCAAGCGGTCCAGGCCAAAACCTCCAGGCAAGCGGCCATCCAGCTTATCAACGCCGCGGCCGGCAGCACGGAGCGCTCCGTCAAGTTATGGGAGGACGCCGTTCAAGCCACGCAGATGGAAGGCGCCGGGAAGGAAGCCGCGCAATTCCGGGCGTGGCGCGATACGGAAGGTGAACTCTTCAAGGAAAAGGAAGTGCAGAACGCGGTCCACCTGCATCTCGAATGGTTGTCGCTCACGCTGCAGCGTTCCAACGGGGTAGCCGTCAAGGATCTGCTGCCCGCGATCGTCAACTACACCAAGGAATTGCTCGCCGACCAAGCTTGGATGGAGGCGCTGGATGATACGATCAAAAAGGAAAAGGACGCCGCGGCCGGTCCCGGACCGAAAAAGCAGGGCCGCCAGGCCGCCAAGGACGATGTCGCCATCCGCAAGACGCACGACGGCATTCTCAACCGCAAACTGGACAACAGCATCATCGTGCAATGGCTCAAGCTCAGCGATTTCGTCACGCTGGAAAAATGGGAAGGCAACCCCGGTAACCTCGATGGGATTTACAAGAACACCGTCCTGCCCGAAATGCGCCTGCAGAAGGATCCGCACGTCTTCGACTACTGGGACATGAAATTGAAAAAGGAGGCGGACGCCGCGACCAAGTCCAAGCTCTCCTTCGAAGTCGATAAGTATAACACCCAACGCCGCCCCACGCTGCTCTGGAATCGGGCCCAGGAGTACACCTATCTCGGCCAGAAGAACCGCGCGGTTTCCGAGATGTTCAATCTCATCAAGACCTATTCCACCCACCCGGACGCCAGCGATTGGGTCGCTGCCCTCGAGGCCATGCTCGCACCAGCCGGTCCGGCCCCGGATGCCAACGCCCCTGTGCCCGCCGCGCCCGCGACCTCGGCCCTCCCTCCCGTCGCACCACCTCCTCCCGCCGCCACCGCCCAACCCTTCGTCCCCTCCAACGGGCCCACGCCCACCGCCTTGCTCCCGGGCGCCCAGTAGCTTTTGCATGACAGAGACCGTCGTCGAGCAGGAGACCAAGACCAGTTCTGCCGTCGACGTACCGTGGAATGTCGTCGTCCACAACGACCCGGTGACCTTGATGGAGTACGTGACCCGCGTCTTTCAAAGGGTCTTCGGCTACAGCCAGACGCGCGCCCACAAGCACATGCTGGAAGTGCACAACCTGGGCCGGTCCATCCTGTGGACCGGCGCCCGCGAACGCGCGGAAGCCTATATCGAGCAGTTGCACGGCTACCAGTTGCTCACTACCTTGGAAAAGAGCCTGTGAGCTGTGGAAATATCGCGCCTCAACGAAACGACTATTTTGATAGCGCGGATCGATCCGGTCATCGCCGAGTTGCTGCGCCGCATCATCCCCAGCGCCGACCCCGGCGATAACGAAAAGGCCCGGGCTCGGATATTCAGCGCGCCGACCCAGGATCCCGAGGAAGATCACTTCGCCGAGGATTGGCGGGAATACATCGAACCCGGACTCGCCAGGCTGTTTCAATCCGCCCTGGAGGTAATCGAGGGAGATTTGCAGAGAATGCACCCCGACCCCGCGACCGGCGAAGCCACGGTCTCCTTCCCCAGCGATCATCTCGAGCAGTGGATCCACGGTCTCAACCAGGCGCGACTCGTTCTTTCCGAACGCCACAAGCTCAACGAGGACGAGATCGATCCGGAGACGCTGCCCGCCAGCGATCCCCGTGCCTTCCTGCTGCTGCAATTGCACCTCTACGCCCAACTCCAGTTGCTCTTTCTGCGTCTCCTCGACGCCCGTTGAAGCGCTCCTTTCCATTTTCCATCTGCCATTCTCCAACTGCCGTTTTCCATCTATTCCCTTCCCAGCCCCACGGTCCTCATGAAACGCCTTCTCTCCCTGCTTGCCGTCCTCATCTCCGCCGTCGCCCTGCACGCTGAAGACGCGCCCGTCAACGAACTCGGTGCCGACGAGAAGGCGGCGGGCTGGAAGCTGCTCTTCGATGGCGAAGACGCGGCGCCGTGGTGGCGCGGCTACAAGAAGGATGAGCTGCCTGCCGGATGGAAAGTCGAGCAAGGTGCCCTCGTGCGCCGGGCCGCCGGCGGCGACATCATCACCCGCGACCAGTTCGAAAGTTTCGAGCTTTCGGTCGACTGGAAGATCAGCGCGGGCGGCAACTCCGGCATCATGTTCAAGGTCAAGGAGACCGGCGCCCACCCGTGGTTCACCGGTCCGGAAGCGCAAATTCTCGACAACGTCCTCGCCCGCGAAACGCAAAAAGCCGGCTGGCTCTACCAACTCTACCCTGCCGAGATCGACGCCACCAAACCCACCGGCCAATGGAACAACTTCATCCTGCGTTGCCAGAAAACCCCCGCCGGCACCTATGAGTGCGAGCATTGGATTAACGGTATCAAATACGTGGAATACACGATCGGCTCCGACGACTGGCACACCCGCGTCGCCAAGTCGAAGTTCGCCGACAAACCCGATTTCGCCAAGGCCGACGCCGGCCACATCTGCCTCCAGGACCACGGAAAC
>NZ_JBDUCX010000378.1:0-3887 GCF_040003245.1 Chthoniobacter sp. | reverse complement strand
TGTAACAATTACGAGGTCATCGACATGGGCGTGATGGTGCCGTGCGAGAAGATCCTCGCCATGGCGCGGGAAAAGAAGGTCGATGTCATCGGCCTGAGCGGGCTGATCACGCCGTCGCTCGACGAGATGGCGCATGTCGCCCGCGAGATGGAGCGCGAAGGCTTCAAGCTGCCGTTGCTCATCGGCGGTGCGACGACGAGCAAGGCGCACACGGCGGTAAAGATCGCCCCGGCCTATAGCGGCCCGATCGTTCACGTGCTCGATGCTTCGCGCGCCGTGCCGGTGGTAAGCAGCCTGATCAGCGAAGAGACGCGGGCCGCTTTCGCCTCGCGCAATCGCGACGAGCAGGCGCGTGCCCGGGCGTTGCACGCCGGGCAAAAGGCGGACCTCATTTCGCTCGAGACCGCGCGCGCCCATCGCTCGGTGATCGAGTGGCGGGCCGAGGATATCGCGCAGCCGGAGTTCACCGGGGTGCGCGTGCTGGAGGATTTTCCGCTGGCCACGCTGCGCGAGTTCATCGACTGGTCGCCGTTTTTCCACACTTGGGAATTGCGCGGACGCTATCCCGCCATCTTCGAGCACGAAAAACACGGCGAGCAGGCGCGCAAGCTTTTCGAGGAAGCGCAGGAGCTGCTCGACAAAATCATCCACGAGAAGCTGCTTACGGCCCGCGCGGTCTATGGTCTTTTCCCGGCGAATGCCGTGGGCGACGATGTCGAGCTTTACACCGACGAGACGCGGAAGTCCGTGGGCGCCACCTTCCACTTCCTGCGGCAGCAGATCGTGAAGAAGGACGGCGAGCCCGCGCAGGCGCTATCGGATTTCATCGCACCCAAGGAGACCGGGCTGCGCGATCACCTCGGCGCCTTTGCCGTCACGACCGGCCACGGCCTCAAGGCGATCGTCGAGCAATTCAAGGCGGACAACGATGATTACAATGCGATCATGGCCGAAGCCCTCGCCGACCGCCTGGCCGAGGCCTTCGCCGAGTGCCTGCACAAGCGCGTGCGGGAGGAGTGGGGTTATGGTCGCGAAGAGCATCTCAGCACCGAGCAGATCATCGAGGAGCAGTACCGCGGGATTCGCCCGGCGCCGGGCTATCCGGCGTGCCCCGATCACACCGAGAAAGGAATCCTCTGGAAGCTGCTCGACGTGGAGAACAAGGCCGGCATCCAGATCACCGAAAGCTTCGCCATGTGGCCCGGCTCCAGCGTGAGCGGCCTTTACTTTGCGCATCCACGCGCCCGCTACTTCGGCCTCGGCAAGATCGATCGCGACCAGGTGCTCGACTATCACCTGCGCAAGGGGATGACCGTGCAGGAAGTTGAGCGCTGGCTCGGCCCAAATCTGAACTACGACCCCGGTGTCGCATCGTCGGCAATGGGCGTCGCCTGCGCTTGCGGCGTGCCGCACCTCGTGGCGTAGGGGGCGATCAGGGCGCCTTGAGCAGGCCGCGGGCGCCCAGCCACTCGCCGGCGCGCTGGGGCCAGGTGGTTACGGCCTGGCCATTGGGGCGCAAGCCGTAGCCGTGGCCGCCGCTGGGATAGACGTGGAGCTCGCAGGGCACTTTGGCGTTTTTGAGGGCGAGGGCGTAGAAGAGGGCGTTCTCCACGCGCACGGGATCGTCCTCGGCCATGACGACGAAGGTGGGCGGCGTCTGTGCGGTGATGGGAAGTTCGGGGGAGATCTTGTCGCCCTGGTCTTTCACCGTGAGATAGGCGGGATAGACGAGGACGGCAAAATCGGGGCGGCAACTGGCGTCGTCCGCGGCATCGACCCGCGGATAGATGCGCGTTTCGTAGTTGTTGCTCGCGGCGGCGGCGAGATGGCCACCGGCCGAGAAGCCGAGGACGCCTATGCGGGTGGGATCGAGGTGCCACTCCGACGCGCGAGAGCGCACGAGGCCGATGGCGCGCTGGACATCCTGCAAAGGCGCGATGTGCTTCTCCAAGCCGGCGCGTTTGGGCACGCGATACTTGAGAAGTACGCCGGTGACGCCGAGGGAGTTGAGCCACTCGCAGATCTCGGTGCCCTCGAGATCCAGGGCGAGAATGCCATAGCCGCCGCCGGGGCAGACGACGACAGATGTGCCGTTCGCCTTGTCAGCGGGTGGCGCGTAGATGGTGATCGTGGGCTGCGAGACATTGCCGAGACGGATGACGCTCTTGCCGCCGGGTTTGCCGTCGGTCGGCTTGGTGATGTCTTTCTCTTCGCCGATGTCACCCTTCTCGCCGGGAGCGATGTCGGGCCAAAGCTTGATGACCGACGGCGCGGGATCGGCGTGGAGGAGAGGAGCGCAAAGCGCGAGGGCGAGCAGAGCGAGCCCGGAGATTCGGGGAAGGGAAGACATGCGGGCATGCAATCCGCAGACGCGGCCCACGCAAAGCCAAAATCTCCGTGCTGGCCTGCCTATTGGTAAGAAGGATTCGTCGCGAGCTCGGTGAGCTCGGCGCTAGAGAACGGCTTGGGCAGGGCGGGCCAGCAGCCATGCGAATTGGCGACGACATCCGTCTTCCGCTGGACGGAACCGCTCCAGAACACGATGGGCACGTCTCGCAATTGGAGATCGGCTTTGAGATCCCCCGCGATGGCGTGACCGCCTTTGTCGGGCAGGTGGATATCGAGGAAGATCACATCGGGCCGAAAGCTTTGCGCGGTGGACAGGGCGCGTTCGCCGAGATTTTCCACTTGGACGACGAAGGAATCGGTCTGTTCCAGCATCAACTTGCAGATCATGGTCAGGGCGGACTCATCGTCGACGAGCAAGACGCGCCTTTTGCGGGTGCCTTTCTGGATGGCGGCCGGACGCTTCGCTCGCAAGGAGCGCACGCAACCGGCGACCAAGCGTGGGATGCGGATGAAGGAAGCCGTGGCAGAAAAGCGATTCATGCGTGACCAAGTGAGCGCGTTCGGTGCCGCTGCCAGAGGGGCGATTACCGATACGGATAAGGGAAAATACGCAGAAATGAGGGCCGAATTTCCTGAAGAAAGCCCGCAATGGCACCGCGGGTGCTACTTTCATTTGGGATAATGCGCTATTTCATCGCCGCTTGCGTCGCCGTCCTGATCATTTGGAGCCTTGCTTCCTTGATCATCGGACCCGCGCCTCTCCTGACGCCGCCGGGGGTGATCGTGGCGGATGAGCCCATCCAAGGAACGTGTCCGAAAGAGGTCATCGCGACGATCAAGGGCTACACGGTCACGAAGATGGCCACTTACACCATTCGGGCGCGGGTGTTGCACGTGAAGCACTACTGGGCGGATGGCAATGAACTCGTGCCTTTTGACGTTGCACTGGGGTGGGGGCGCATGTCTGACCAGTGGGTGCTCGATCGCATTAATATTTCGCAGGGTAATCGCTTCTACTTTTACGAGTCGGAAGGTGGCAAGCCGATCCCGGACCGGGAGGTCGACCGCCATTCATCGAACAACCACCTCATCGCGGCCAATAGCGCCATCGCACGGGTGATCGCCGGGCTTTACCCCGGGGAGATCGTGACCATGCAGGGATTCCTGGTGAATGCCGCCAAGAAAGATGGGATTGATTGGACCAGCTCGCTGACCCGCAACGATTCGGGCAGCGGGGCCTGTGAGGTGATCTATGTGCAGGGCATCCAGGTGGATAAGCCGGGCGCGCCGTTGCCTTCGCCGGCACCAACGCAGACGCCCGCGCCCGCGCCGGTGGCTAGTTCCTAGTTCCTAGTTCTTAGTGGGACAGTCTGAGCACTAAGCACTAAGCACTTCGCGAATTACACCGTCGGCTCCCAGCCTGAGCGATACTCGCGCTTCCAGAGTTTCTCTCCGGCGGGATTGTCGAGCATCTTGCCGGTCTTGGGGTCGACGCGGACGACGGTGTTCGTGCGGTAGGCGATGTTGCCGAGGTGGCA
>NZ_JBDUCX010000194.1:0-13168 GCF_040003245.1 Chthoniobacter sp. | reverse complement strand
GCCGCCAATCTCACCGACCAGGTGCGCGGCATCGTCAAAGTGGTGACCGCGGTCGCCGACGGCAACCTGCGCCAGCGCCTCGCCGTGCAAGCGAAAGGCGAAGTTGCCGCCCTCGCGGAAACGATCAATAACATGACCGATACGCTGGCCATCTTTGCCGACCAGGTGACCAATGTCGCCCGCGAGGTCGGCGTCGACGGTCGGCTCGGCGGCCAGGCGAACGTGCCCGGCGCCGCCGGCACGTGGAAGGACCTCACCGGCAATGTAAATCTCCTCGCCGCCAATCTCACCACGCAAGTGCGCGCCATCGCCGAAGTGGCCACGGCGGTGACAAAAGGCGATCTCACCCGTTCCATCCAGGTGGAAACCCGCGGCGAAGTCGCGGAATTGAAGGACAACATTAACACGATGATCGACAACCTGCGCGTGACCACGGAGCGCAACCAGGAGCAGGACTGGCTCAAGACCAACGTCGCCAAATTCACCCGCAATTTGCAGGGCCAGCGCGACCTGTTCACCGTCGGCCAGATGCTGCTCTCCGAGCTCGCGCCGCTTGTCTCCGCCCAGCAAGGCACGGTCTACCAAATGACGGCTGGCGAAGGCGGCGAGTCCAGCCTCCGCCTGCTGGCGGCTTATGCCACCCGGCCCGACCAGGCGGAACGGCTCGGCGTCGGCGATGGCCTCGTCGGGCAATGTGCGCGGGAAAAACAGCGCATCCTGCTCACCAATATTCCCGCTTCCTACACGCCGGTGCACTCCAGCCTTGGCGAAGCGCTGCCGGCGAGCATCGTGGTGCTGCCCGTGCTCTTTGAGGGCGAAACGAAAGCGGTCATCGAGCTCGCTTCGCTCCACGCCTTCACCGACGCCCACCTCAACTTCCTCGAGCAGCTCACCCAATCCATCGGCGTGGTGCTCAACACCATCGAGGCGACGATGCGCACGGAGGGTTTGTTGCAACAAAGCCAGCAACTCACGGCGGAATTGCAATCGGGGCAAAAGGAATTGCAGCAGACGAACGAAGAGCTGGAGCAAAAGGCCCAGCAGCTCGCGGAACAAAATGCCGAGGTCGAACGCAAGAACAAGGAAATCGAGCAAGCCCGCAGCGCACTCGAGGAGAAAGCAGCGGAGCTGGCCCTGACTTCCAAATACAAGTCGGAGTTCCTGGCCAATATGTCGCACGAGCTGCGCACGCCGCTGAACTCTATCCTCATCCTCGGCCAGCAACTCGCCGAAAACGGCGCGGGCAACCTGAGCGAGAAGCAGGTCGATTTCGCGCGCAACATTCACTCCGCCGGCGCCGACCTGCTCAACCTCATCAACGACATCCTGGATCTTTCCAAGATCGAGTCCGGCACGGTCGCGGTCGAGGCCGAGGAAATCACCTTCAACTCCCTGCGCGAATCGGTCGAGCGCAACTTCCGCCATATCGCGGACAACAAGAGCCTGCCCTTCGTCCTCGAGTTCGACCCAAACCTGCCCCGGCACTTCACCACCGACTCGAAGCGGCTCCAGCAAATCATCAAGAACCTGCTTTCGAATGCGTTCAAATTCACCGCGCAAGGCGAGGTGAGCATGAAAGTGCACGCCGCGCCGGAAGGCTGGAGCGCGGATCATCCGGTGCTCAAGCGCGCGCCCAGCGTCATCGCGCTCGCGATCAGCGATACCGGCATCGGCATCGCGCCGGAAAAGCAACGGCTCATCTTTGAAGCGTTCCAGCAAGCCGACGCCGGCACGTCGCGCAAATACGGCGGCACCGGCCTCGGCCTCGCCATCTCCCGCGAACTCGCCACCCTGCTGGGCGGCGAGATTCGCCTGAACAGCGTGCCGCACGAAGGCAGCACCTTCACGCTCTACCTCCCGCTGAACTACATCGGGCCGGCCGCTGCGACCATCCGCGTCGCCGGCACGTTGCACAGCACGCAGACCGTGACGGCGCTGCCCGTCCTGCCGGTCGCCCGCGAGGAAGAAATTGCCGACGATCGCGATTCGCTCCAGCCGGGCGACACCACGCTGCTCATCGTGGAGGATGATCCGCACTATGCCCGCGTGCTGCTCGGCCTGGCACGGGACAAGGGCTTCAAGGCCCTCGTCGCCATGCGCGGCCAGCAAGCCCTCACCCTGGCGCGGCAATATCAGCCCACCGCCATCACGCTCGATATCTTCCTGCCCGACATGCTCGGCTGGACGGTCCTGAACAACCTCAAACTCGACCCAGCCACGCGGCACATTCCCGTGCAGATCATTTCACTCGACGAAGAGCGCCAGCATGGCCTCTCGCACGGCGCGTTCTCCTATATGGTCAAGCCCGCGACCACCGAAGATCTCGATGTCGCCTTCGACCGCATCAGGACCTTCGCCGCCCCGCGGAAGAAGCGGCTGCTCGTGGTGGAGGACAACGATCTCGAGCGGCAAAGCATCGTCGAACTGCTCGACCACGACGACATCGAGATCACCACCGTGGGCACCGGCGCCGCCGCCCTTGAGGCCTTGCTCGACAAGCCCTTCGACTGCGGCGTGCTCGATCTTCGCCTGCCGGACATGAGCGGCTTCGAGCTGCTCGACAAAATCCAGGCGGAATCCAACCTGCGCGACGTTCCGATCGTCGTCTTCACCGGCAAGGAACTCTCCCGCGACGAAGAGAGCCATCTCAAGACGGTCGCGAAGAGTATCGTCTTGAAGGATGTCCAATCACCCGAGCGGTTGCTCGACGAAACGGCCTTGTTCCTCCATCGCATCGTGGCCAACCTGCCCGAGGCGAAGCGCAACATGCTGGAGCAATTGCACAAATCGAACGAGGCGCTGCGCGGGCGGAAAGTGCTCATCGTCGACGACGACGCGCGCAACATTTTCGCGCTCTCCATCGTCCTCGAAAACCAGGAAATGGAAATCCTCAGCGCCACGAATGGCCGCCATGCCATTGAGCTGATCGAAAGCACGCCCGAGCTTTCGATGGTCCTGATGGACATCATGATGCCGGAGATGGACGGTTACGAAACGATGCGCCGCATTCGGAACATTGCCCGCTTCCGTTCGCTCCCCATCCTCGCGCTCACCGCGAAGGCCATGAAGGGCGACCGCGAGAAATGCCTCGAAGCCGGCGCCAGCGATTACATCGCCAAACCCGTGAACACCGATCAACTCCTCTCCCTCCTGCGCGTCTGGTTGCACCGGTAAGTCCCGCCTCGCATGGAGAAGCTCATTTCCATCCTGCTCGTCGACGACGATCCGAAGAACCTGATGGTCCTGGAGACCATCCTGAACTCGCCGGAATACCGGCTGGTCAAGGCCTCCTCGGCCGACGAAGCGCTCATGGCGCTGATGAATTATGAGTTCGCAGCCATCGTGCTGGATGTGCAGATGCCCGGCATGAGCGGGCTCGAACTGGCCCGGCTGATCAAGCAGCGCAAAAAGACCCAGCACGTCCCGATTCTGTTTCTCACCGCCTACTACCAGGAGGATGAGCACGTGGTTCTCGGTTATGACGCGGGAGCGGTCGATTACATCACCAAGCCAGTCAACCCAGCCGTGCTGCGCTCCAAGATCGGCGTCTTCATCGAGCTCTTTCGGAAAACCACGGCGCTCGCCGAAATGAACCGGGCCATGGAAGCGGAAATCATCGAGCGGCAGCGGGCCGAGGAACGCTTTCGCATGGTGGTCGAGACGGCGCCGAACGCCATGGTCATGATCGCGGCCGATGGGCAGATCCTGCTGGTCAACTCGCGCACCGAGTCACTTTTCGGCTACGATCGCGACGAGTTGATTTGTCAGCCGATCAGTGTACTCATCGCCGAGGATGCGCTGCACGATTTTGAAGCCGCCCGCGTGCCCCGCGAACTGGTGGGCAAACGCAAGAACGGCACGACGGTGCCCATCGAAATTGGGCTCAGCCAATTCCAGTCTGCGGACGGCACTTTCAAGCTGGCCTCGTTTGTCGACATCACCGAACGCAAGCGCGCCGAGGCCGCGTTGCGGGCGGCCAACGCGGAACTGGAAGCCAAGAATGCGGAGTTGCGCCGCCAGGCGGAGGATCGCGTGCGCCGCATGCGGGCCGAGGCCGCCAAAGCCGAGGCGGATGCGGCTCGCGAGCGCTCGGCGTTCCTGGCGGAGGCCAGCAGCGTGCTCGCGTCCTCGTTCGACTATTGCGAAATGTTCACCGCCCTCGCCCGGCTCCTCATCCCGAATTTCGCGGACTGCTGCATTGTCGACCTCGTGCAGGATGACGGCTTGCTGCTGCCGATCGTGGTGGCGCACAAGGACAAAGCCATCGAGCGCCGGATCCATGAGTTTCGGGAAGCGTTCCCGGCGCGGATCGACGATGGCCGGGGCGTAGCCGCGGCGCTGAAGAGCGGCGTGCCGGTGCTCTGCACGCAGTTCGGGGAAAAGCAAATGGCAGCCTTCGCGCGCGATCCGGCGGAAGAAGAAGCGGTGAAGCATCTCGAAATTCAGTCCTACATCGTCGTGGCCATGAAAGCCCGCGGCCGCACGCTGGGCGGGCTGTGCCTCGCCAGCATGACCGAGCGCCGCTATAATGAGGCCGACCTCTCGCTCGCCCTGGAACTGGCCGAACGCGCCGGCCTCGCCCTCGACAACAGCCGGCTCTACGCGGAGTCCAGCCAGGCCCGCGAGGCGGCGGAAGCGGCCAATGCGGCGAAGGATCGTTTCCTCGCCATGCTTTCCCACGAGTTGCGCACTCCCCTCTCGCCGGTGCTGCACGCTACCACCCTGCTGGAGGAACAGGATTGCCCCCCGCACATGCGCGCCACGCTGGAAACGATCCGGCGCAATGTGCAACTCGAGGCGCGCTTGATCGACGATCTGCTGGATCTCGCCCGCATCCGCAACGGCAAACTGCAGCTCCAGTCCGAACCGGTGGATGCGCACGATTTGCTCCGCCGCGCCGTGGACATCTGCCAGGCGGATATCGCCACCCGCAACCTCCGGCTCACGCTCGACCTGCGCGCCACGCACGTCATGCTCGAAGCCGATCCCGCGCGCCTCCAGCAGATCTTTTGGAACCTGATCAGCAACGCGGTCAAATATACCCCGCCCGGCGGAGCGATTGCTTTGCACACGGAAGACGACGAAGACGGGGGCGCGTTGCGGGTCGAAGTCACGGATTCCGGTGTTGGTATTGAGTCCGCCCGGTTGGAGAGCATTTTTGACGCGTTCGAACAGGCCAACAGCGGACGCTCCGGCGGCCTGGGGCTCGGCCTCGCCATCTGCCGCGCCCTGGCCACCCTCCATGGCGGACGCATCGCGGCGCGCAGCGGGGGCTCCGGCAAAGGAGCCACGTTCATGGTCACCCTGCCCGTCGCCAACCACATTCAGCCCAGCCACAAGGCCGCACCGGCAGCCCCCCCGCAACAACCAGTCAAAGGGCTCCGCGTCCTGCTCGTCGAAGACCATGCCGATACCGCTGCCACCCTCGGGCGGCTGCTGGTCAATTCCGGTTATGTCGTCCAGACGGCGACGGATGTCGCGGCCGCGGTGCGCAGCATCGAAGAATCGGAATTCGATCTCCTGGTCAGCGATATCGGATTGCCCGACGGGAGCGGCCTGGAACTCATGCCGAGATTTGTCGAAGCTGCGGCCGACCGCCCGATTGCGGGGATTGCCTTGAGCGGGTTTGGCATGCCCGAGGATTTGGAGCGGAGTTATTCGGCGGGATTCCATGAGCATCTCATCAAGCCGGTGGATTTCGCCTTGCTGCGCAAGGCCCTGGCGCGCGTCTCCACCAAAATCCCGGCTCCGGTTCCGGCGCTGGCCTGATCCGTCGGGCCGCCGACTTCGCTTTTGCTCGTTGTTAAAAGGAAGTTTTGCCAGGGTTCTACCCCATGAACTTCCCCCGCATGCGATTCCTGCGCCTGGCGTGTGTTCTTCTTCCTATCGCGGCTTCGGCTTGGGCGGGAGACTTGAACAAAAATTACTTCGGCGCCACCACTGCGGGTGCCTGGTCCGAATACCTGCTCACCTCGCCGGACGGTTCGAAATCCAACTTCAGCTACCAGCGGAGCGCCGATAACGATGGACATCCCGTCGTCGAGCTCGAGGTGAAGGTTCTCGCCGGACCCGGCAAGGACTCCAAGAGCAAGACCGGCTACATTCTGCCCCGCGACTTCCATTTCGAGCGGGACGGCCTCAACTACGGCCGCTTCACCGAGAAGATGACCATGAGCTACGCCGGCAACGAGATGGCCGTGGACGCGACTACCCTGGATGCCATCAAGCAGGGAACGAAGGATTTCAAAGGCGCGCTGATCTTCGAGGCCTCCGAGAAGATCGATGGCCGGGCCTGCGACCGCTACTCCTACTCGCTCAAGATCGGCGGACCGAATCCCACGCAGGAGACCGGGCGCCTCTGGATGAATCCCACCGTGCCCTTCGGCATGGTCCGGCAATCCGCGCGCATCACCGACCCCGCGGGCAAGCTCGTCACGGAATTTGAAATGCGCCTGATGGATATGGGCGTCAATCAAGCGCTGGCCGCCGCTGCCGCACCACGGGCGCCGGTGCCGGAAAAAAAACCACCCGCGCCATCGCAAGTAAGTCTGGCGGATGGCTTCAAGGCCGGACGCGTGGGCATGGACGTGGAGGTCGTACCCGGCTCGTCGGGTCGCAAGCTGAGTCTGGTTTTGGTCAACAAAACGGAGGCGAATCTGACCGTCACTGTCCCGGCAGGCGAGATGCAGTTCGAGGTGGATTCGCCGGTCAATACCCTCCAGATCGCGACCGCGAAGGCGGCCCAGATCTCCATTCCGGCGGGGGAAAAAGCCGCACCCATCGTGGTGGAACAGCACGCGGCCCGGGGCATCGCCGCTGGCCACTGTTCGTTATCGGTCTACGAGGGCACACCGCTCTTTTCCGGTTCCGTCACCATCAGCAACGTGCCGAAGTAAATAGTTTGTCCAAACCCGCCCGACGCGGGAGTGATTCAGTGCATGACTGCCGACGAACCAGAAAACCTCTCTCCCGCTGGCGGACCCGACGCCGGTTATGAGGCCTTCGTCCGGCTGCTCGTCGAGCACGAGCCGCGGCTGCGCGCCTACCTGCGCGGGCTGCTGCCCACTTGGGCGGATGTGGAAGAGGTCATGCAAAACGCCAGTCTCGTCGCCTGGCGGAAGTTCTCCGAGTTTCAGCAGGATACCAATTTTGGCGGCTGGCTGCTGACCATCGCGCGCTTTGAAGCACTGAAGCACCGCCGCAACATGGCGCGCAGCCCGCTGGTCTTTTCCGACGATGTCTGGGATTTGCTGGCCAGCGAATCCAGCGCAGAAGCCGATCCGGCCCATCGCCGCCGGGAGGCATTGGAAAAGTGTCTCGGCAAGCTGCCCGGCGCGCAACGCGAGTTGGTCCTCCAGGCCCACACCCCCGGTGCCCGCCTCAAGGAGATCGCCCGGCAATCCGGCAGCAGCGAGCAGGCTTTTTACAAAACGATCCAGCGATTGCGCGCCGCCTTGCTGGAATGCATTTCGCGCACCCTGGCGCAGGAGGGCCAGGCATGAGCAACGACGCATTGCACCGCCTCATCGCCGCCTGGCTGGATGGCCGGATCACCGCCGAGGACTCGGCCGCTCTCCAGGAGACCCTGCGCACCTCGCCTGAGGCCCGCGGCGAATTCCGCCGCTGGACCCAGCTCGATGCCGCCTTGCGCGAACAGGCGGAGCGTGGTGTCGAAGCCGCGGTGGCCGAAAAGATCGTGCCGGTGCGCTTCCGCACGCTCGGCTGGCTGGCCGCGGCCGCGTCGTTTGCGGCGCTCCTCGGCATCAGCGCGTTGTGGATGCACGACCGCAGACACGTTGCCGCACCCCAGCTCGCCCACCAGGCGCCCGAGCAGACGAATACGGGCTGCGCCATTCTCACGCGAGCGACGGATGCGGAGTTTGCCGACGCGACCGGCTTGCGCGTCGGCGACACCATCCGCCCCGGCGCGCTGCGGCTCACCCGCGGCGCGGCGCAGATCGAGTTCTTCAGCGGAGCATCCATGATTCTCCAGGCCGGCGCATCGCTCGAACTGGTATCGCCGTGGGAAGCGGTCTGCCGTGCCGGCAAGGTGACGGTGCGCGTTCCCCCGCCCGCCCAAGGCTTCAAGCTGCGCACGGCCGGGATGGACCTGGTTGATCTCGGAACCGAATTTGGCGTCAACGCCGACGCGGGCGGCGCGACCGAGGTCCATGTCTTCGAGGGCAAAGTCGAAGCGCATCCGGAAAACGCCGCCATGCAATTGCTCAGCACCGGCCAGAGCCTGCGCCGCGCCGGCGACCACACCCTTTCCCCAGGCCAGGCGAAGCCCGAGGATTTTCCCAGCATCGAAGGCTTGAACGCGATCAGCGCGAGCCATGCGCAAGCCCGTTACGACGCCTGGTGGCAATATGTGCAAAAAGAAAATTCCGATCCGCGCCTCATCGGCTGTTTTCTTTTCAAGCATTGGCGGGACGATCGTTGGGACCGCTTCATCAACAATTTCGCCGAGCCGCGCGTGACCTCGCGTTCCGGGGGCGCCGTCGGCGCGCGCTGGACCGAGGGACGCTGGCCCATGAAAGACGCGCTGGAATTCAAAAGCCCCGGCGACCGCGTGCGCGTCAATCTCGGCCAGGAAACCTACTCCGCCATCACGCTCGCCGCCTGGGTCCGCGTGGATGGTCTCGACCGCAAATACAACGCGCTGCTGCTCACCGACGGTTACGACCCAGGCAACCCGCACTGGCAAATCTACGAAGATGGCCGCCTCATGTTTTCCGTCGCCTACCCGATTCCTGGCGAGCTGGACGCGAAGAAGAAGAACAACCAGATCTACTACTCGCCACCGGTCTTCGATCTCACCAACCAGCGCCGCTGGCATCACATCGCGGTGACCTACGACAATCAAAGCGGCGCCGCCGTCCAGTATCTCGACGGCCGGGAAATCAGCCGCGAAGTCAGCCCCTTCCATCAGCCCGGCCGCCCCCTCCACTTTGGCTTCTGCGAGATCGGCAACTGGGGTCTGCCTACGCAAGGCCATCAATTCCCCATTCGCAATTTCAACGGCCGCATCGACGAATTCCTCATCTACCAGGCCGCCCTCACCCCCGCCGAAATCCACGAGCTGTTTGAAAGCGGCAAACCGGAATGAAAACGCCCGCGCATTTCTCGGAAAAAGCCTCCGAACCTGTACCTGGAGGGCACCGCGCCGTCGTTGCTGGAGCGGGAGGTTTTCCCCAGCACCGACGGCGCGGTGCCCTCCAGGCCGCTTTTCCATTTTCCGTTTTTCTTTTTGCAATTGCTCTCCCTGCCGCTGCGCTCGCTTCCGACAACCCCGCAGAGCTCCTCTACGTCCGCCGCATCGCCCCGCTCTTCGCGGAAAAGTGTCTCTCCTGCCACGGCAACGACGAGAAAAAGATCAAGGGCGGTTTCGACATGCGTTCGCTCGCCGCGGTGATGAAAGGCGGCGAGAGCGAGGAACCGGGATTGAAGCCGGGCAAACCGGAGGAAAGCCCGCTCTACCTCGCCGTCACCCGCGCCCACGAAGACGACTGGAAGCCGATGCCGCCGAAAGAAGCGGACAAGTTGTACGCGGAACAGGTCGGCTGGATCAAAGAATGGGTCGCCGGCGGCGCACCGTGGCTGGACAAGACGCGCGTGGAGGAGATCGCCCAGGCCAATGCCGCCAGGTGGTCAGCGGAAGATGGCCTGCCGATGAAGACCTCGGGCGGCTTGAGCGCGGAGTGGACGAATCGCAAATACAAGCCGGAGGGCCTGTGGGCGTATCAGCCGGTCAAGAAGCCAGTCACCCAGCAACCAGGTGCCGCCGCAATCGACGAGCTGATCCGCGCGAAGATGCCGGCCGACCTCCCCGTCGCTCCCGCTACCGATCGCCGCACGCTCCTTCGCCGCGCGACGTTTGATCTCACCGGGCTTCCGCCCACACCGGAGGAAATCGACGCTTTCGCCCACGACCCCCAGCCCGACCCCGAGGCCTTTGCCAAGGTCGTCGAGCGCCTGCTCGCTTCGCCACACTACGGCGAGCGCATGGCCCAGCATTGGCTGGATGTCACCCGTTACGCCGACTCCTCCGGTTTCTCCAACGATTACGTGCGCGGCAATGCGTGGCGTTATCGCGATTACGTCGTCCGCGCCTTCAATTCCGACAAGCCCTACGACCAGTTCGTCCGCGAACAGATCGCCGGCGACGAGATCGACCCCGGCAATCCCGAGATGCTCATCGCCACCGGCTTTCTGCGCATGGGTCCATGGGAACTCACCTCCATGGAAGTCGCGAAGATCGCCCGCCAACGCTTCCTCGACGATGTCACCAACAGCGTCGGCGAGACTTTCCTCGCGCATTCCCTGCAATGCGCGCGCTGCCACGACCACAAGTTCGATCCCGTCCCCACGCGCGACTACTACGGCATCCAGGCCGTCTTCGCGACGACCCAGCTTTCCGAGCGCGCCGCGCCGTTCCTGCCCGCCGAAAATACCAGCGGCTTCGCGGAGAAACAGTATCTCGAAATGAGCCGGGGCGATCATCTCGCCACCCTCGCGATGCTGGACGAGAAATCCCTCAAGGCTTCTACCGCGTGGCTGGCCGAAAAGAAAATCGACCCGGCAAAATGGCTGACGACGGTCGAACGCGCACGGCAACTGCCCCGGCTCCAACGCGGCTCCCTCTACAGCACCGCGCGCAACCTGTTGCTCAAACAGGGCGTGCCGGAAGATCAGTTTCCGCCGCGGATGCTCGGCTGGACGCCGGAGGAAATCGGCTTCGAGCGTATTGCCAACAAAGGCCTGGAGCGGCTCTCGTGGGAGCTGGAGCGCTACGAGCCATTTGCCCTCGCCGTCTACGACGGACGCACGCCGCAGGTCACCAGCATTCTTCGACCGGTGCGGATGGCGGCGAATCGGATGACCGAAGGCGAGTTGGAAGAACCGTGCATTCACATCGGCGGCGATCCCTTTTCGCACGGGCCCGCCGTATCACCCTGCGTCTTGAGCGTCCTCGGCAACGCGCCGCAGACGCCCATTCCCGAAGGCATCGAGGGACGGCGCAAGGCCTTCGCCGAGTGGGTGGCGGGCAAGGACAATCCCCTCACCACACGCGCCATCGTCAATCGCCTCTGGCTCTGGCACTTCGGCCAGCCCATCGCCGGCAATCCCAATAACTTCGGCAGCACCGGCAAGAAGCCCACGCATCCCGAGCTGCTCGACTGGCTGGCCGCCACGTTGGTCGAGCAGGGCTGGTCGTTCAAAACGATGCACCGGCTCATCATGAACTCGGAGGCCTATCGCCGCGGCGCGGATTACCCCGACCGCCAGCGGCTCACGGAGAAAGATCCCAACGGCACGTCCTACGCCGTGTTCCAGCCGCGCCGGCTCGGCGCCGAGGAATTGCGCGACGCCATGCTCGCCGCCACCGGCGAATTGAATCTCACCATGGGCGGCATTCCGAACCGCCCGGAGATTAACCTCGAAGCCGGGCTCCAGCCCCGCCAGGTGATGGGCACCTTCGCCGCCGCCTGGACGCCGAATCCGCTGCCGCAGGAGCGGCACCGCCGCTCGCTCTACGCGCTCAAGCTGCGCGGTCTCGTGGACCCGGCAATGGAAGTCTTCAACGCGCCCGCGCCCGATTTCTCCTGCGAACGGCGGGAAGCCTCCACGGTGACACCGCAGGTCTTCAGCCTCTTCAATAGCAAGGCCAGCTACGCCCGCGCCTTGGCGCTGGCCGCGCGCGTGACTAGGGAAACAACGACCGACCGCGCGGCCATCGAACGCTGCTTCCTGCTCACCTGTGGCCGCGTGCCCGGCGAAACCGAAGTAGCCGCCTGCCTCGCGCACTGGAGCAAACTGCAAGCGGAGCCGGCGCCGACCGTGCTCACCTTCGACAGACCGCCCCTGGAAGTGCGCCGCGATGCCATCGAGGAAAACACCGGGGAAAAATTCTCCTTCACCGAGAAGCTGCACGCCTGCGCCGACTTCGTCCCCGACCTGCAACCCGCCGACGTGGACGCGCGCACTCGTGCCCTCGCCGATGTCTGCCTGGTGATCTTCAACACCAACGACTTTGCCTATGTCTACTAAGCCCTACTTCCCCTGCGCCGGCGCCCGCGCCTTGCACGCGCCGACCCGCCGCGAATTTCTCTACGGGCTCGGCGCCAGCATCGGGAGCCTGGCTTTTACCTCGTTGCTTCAGGCGGAGGAGAAACCAAATCCGCTCGCGCCGCACGCGGGCCATTTTCCGGCGAAGGCGAAGAATTGCATCTTCCTCATGATGGAGGGCGGGCCGTCGCACATCGACACCTTCGACCCGAAACCCAAGCTCTCCGAGCTGCACCTCCAGGAATTCGTGCGCGAAGGAAAACAGAAGTCCGCGATGGAAAGCGGCAAGCGTTACTACGTGCGCAGCCCCTTCGCGTTCCGCCAATGCGGCCAGAGCGGTGCGGACATGGCGGAGAACTGGCAGCACCTCGCGGGCGTCGCCGATGACATCTGCTTTTTCCGCGGCTGCCAGGTGGACAGCGTGAATCATCCCACGGCGATGTATCAGATGAATTGCGGCAACCGCTTCGGCGGCGATCCCGCCATCGGGGCGTGGGTCACTTACGGAATCGGCTCGCTCAACCAGGACCTGCCCGGTTTCATCGTGCTGCCGGAAGTGAGCTATCCGCAAGGCGGCGCGGCGAATTGGAGCAATGGCTATCTGCCCGCGCATTTTCAAGGCACGCCGCTGCGCTTCAAGGGGTCACCGATTCTCGATATCGATCCGCCGCACGGCATCACACGGGAGCACGAGCGCGCGAATCTCGACCTCATTGCCCAGCTCAACCACGCCCAGCAGGCGCGGCATCCCTGGCAGGATGATCTCGCCGCGCGCATGGATAACTACGAGCTCGCCTATCGCATGCAGGCCCAGGTGCCGGAAGTGCTCGATCTCTCCAAGGAAGATGCGAAGACCAAGGAACTCTACGGCATCGGTCAGGATACGACGGATTCCTTCGGCCGCAAATGCCTGCTCGCCCGCAAGCTGGTGGAGAAAGGCGTGCGCTTCGTGCAACTCTACAACGGCACATGGGACAGCCATGACTACATCGAGCGCGCCCACGGCAATCTCGTCCGCGGCGTGGATCGGCCCATTGCGGCGTTGCTCGCCGATCTCAAGCAGCGCGGCCTGCTCGAGAGCACGCTCGTCGTCTGGTGC
>NZ_JBDUCX010000193.1:0-13211 GCF_040003245.1 Chthoniobacter sp. | reverse complement strand
GTCCCCACGCGCCGGGGGTGAGTTAGGTTCGCAGCGCTAGCCCGGCGCGGGGGGACACGCGCCCTACACCAGCGAGCCACGCAACTTTTCTTCGCCTGCTCTCATCGAAGTCTATCAGCTCCGCGGTAACGAAAATGCCGGCCCGCATCTCCGCGCTGTTTTTTTTCGCCAAGGATGTCCGAAACACGATCGCTCGTTCGTCGTATTCATGAAACCGCCGCCAAACGAACCACCGTTGACCCGCAGTCGCGGGATCAACCAGCCAATAACTAAACGTCACTATGAGCACGAATACCAATCTGCCTGAATCGCCAAATCTACCGCGGGAACACGCCATCGTATCGCCCGAGCAATGGATCGCCGCGCGCCAGGCGTTGCTGAAAAAAGAGAAAGAATCCACCCGACTGCTCGACGAATTAAGCGCCGAACGTCGCCAATTGCCGTGGGTGAAAGTCACGGAGAATTACGTCTTCGATGCCCCCGGCGGCCCGGTCTCGCTGGCCGATCTCTTCGCGGGGCGCAATCAACTGATCATCTACCACTTTATGTTCGGGCCGGATTGGCAGGAAGGTTGCCCGAGTTGCTCCTTCGTGTCCGACCATTTCGGTGGCGCCCTCCCGCACCTGGCCGCCCGCGACGTCACGCTGGTGGCCGTCTCCCGGGCGCCGCTCGCCAAAATTGCGGCGTTCCAGAAACGCATGGGTTGGCGCTTCCAGTGGGTGTCGTCCGCCGGCAGCGATTTCAACGCCGACTTCCACGTGTCGTTCACCGCCGAGGAGATGGCGCAGGGCAAGGTCGACTACAACTACACGCTGCAGGAGTTTCCCAGCGCAGAAGCACCGGGTCTCAGCGTCTTCTACAAGGACGCCGCGGGCGATATCTTCCACACCTACTCCACCTACGGACGCGGCCTCGAGTCGCTCATGAGCACCTACCGGATTCTGGACATGGTGCCCAAGGGCCGCGACGAAGACCAATTGGATTTCTCGATGGCCTGGGTCCGCTACCACGATCGCTATGACACCAACGCATTTGCCGACGCGGACAAGCCCTACTGGCCCGAGACCGCGTCGACCGCCTCCGCGAGCTGCGGCTGTGGATCGGCGGAGGCGCAGGCGTGAACGCCCACCACTGCTGCCCGACCAGGACGCCACCCAGCGACCACACTCCCCGGCCCGCGCCATGGTTGCGCCGTGGCGGGGAAATCGCCGGCTGGATCGTTCCGACCGCAACGCTGGCCCTGCTGCCCAAGTGTCCCGTCTGCGTGGCGGCCTACGTGGCCCTCGCCACCGGCATCGGCATCTCCTTGCCCACCGCCACCTATTTGCGGACGATGCTGGTGGTCCTATGCCTGTCGTCGTTGGCCTTCATTGCCGCCCGACGACTGCGCGGTTTCATCGTGCGAAGCGCCAGCCCGCAATGACCAGCAAACAGCATCACGTGTAAGCTGCCGATCTTGTCCCGGAAATCCCGGTTCACGGCACCTTGCTGTATCAAGTGGGGTCGCTCTTTTTTTGACCATGAAGGACATGAAGAGCATGAAGCTCGGCCGAGGCACTTGCCTCTCCCTCTCCCCTTCATGCTCTTCATGCTCGTCATGGTGTCCTATCCGCTTTCAAGTAACACGCGGCTGGAATTTCGTCGCCAAACCGGAGCGGCGGGGCGACATAAGTGCCCATCATGATTTCGTTGCAACAACTGACGAAACACTTCGGCGGACAGGTCGCGGTGGACCACCTCTCCTGCGAGATTCCCGCGGGGCAGATCGTGGGCTTTCTCGGCCCCAATGGCGCTGGAAAATCCACCACGCTCAAGATGCTCACTGGGATGCTCGCGCCGACCGGCGGTACGGCCACGATCTGCGGCTTCGATTTGCAAAAGGACACGCTGGAAGTGAAGCGCCATGTCGGCTTCGTGCCGGAGTCGGGCGCCGTCTTCGAATCGCTGACCGGCCTGGAGTACCTGGAGATGGTCGCCGCGCTCTACGCCATTCCCGAGGCGGCGGCCCGCGCGCGCATCGAGCAATTCATCGCCTTCTTCGACCTCGGCTTCGCCACGCTCACGGACAAATTGCTCGGCGCCTATTCCAAGGGCATGCGGCGCAAAGTCGTGATCACCTCGGCGCTCTTGCACAATCCCCCCGTGGTCTTTTTCGATGAGCCGCTGGATGGCCTCGACGCCAATGCCGCCGTGGGCTTCAAGGCGCTCATCCAGACGCTGGCCCGCGAGGGCAAGACCATCGTCTACAGCTCGCACATTCTCGATGTGGTGGAACGCGTCTGCGACCGCGTCCTCATCATCGACAAGGGCAAGCTGCTGCTCGATGGCGAACCCGAGGCGCTCGTCGCCAGCAGCGGCGCAGGTACGCTCGAGCGCTTGTTCACGCAATTGACCGGCGGCACGGAGATGGAACGCCGGGCGGAGGATTTCGCGAAGACTTTCCGTCCATGACCGCCGGCTCGCCAGCCGCCGACGCGGCGCTCTCGTCGGACCGGGCCTTGCGCCGACTCTTCCTCACCTTGTTCCTGCGCGGCCGCAGCGCCCGCGGGCTGCGCAAGTCGGATGTCCCGCAATCCGTCGCTTCCAAGCTCTCGTGGACGCTGGTCCTCTATGCGGGGGTGGGATGCGTGGCGCTGGCTTTTCTCCTCGGGCCGGTCTTCCAGCTCTCGCTCTACCTGCACGGCACCACGATGGTCCTGTGCGGCATGTTCATCGCCGCTTCCGCCGGCGAGGTGCTCTTCAACAAGGAGGAAGCCGATATCCTGCTGCACCGCCCCATCACTCCTCAGGCGCTGCTGCGCGCAAAGATCATCGTCCTCCTCGAGGTTTCGCTCTGGATGGCCGGTGCTTTCAATCTCGCCGGGACGCTGGGCGGCCTCGCCGCACCCGGCGCCACGATCTTTTTTCCGCTGGCCCACATCATTTCTACCGTGCTCGAAGCGCTCTTCGGCACCAGCCTCGTCGTGCTCGGCTACGAATTGTGCCTGCGTTTCTTCGGCCGCGAGAAACTGGAAGGCGTGATGACCGCCGTCCAGATCCTGGTGGCCATTGTCGCCGTGCTCGCCGGCCAGGTTCCGCGCCTGCTGGGCTACGTCGATCTTCGCCACCAGCTCAACGCCTCCCCGTGGTGGCTCAACCTGTTGCCTCCCGCGTGGTTTGCCGGCTTCGATGATGCGCTCGCGGGCAGCGGCGCCGGCAAATCGTGGATCCTCGGCGCCATCGGCGTGTCTCTCACCGCGCTCGTCGTCTGGCTGGCCCTCGGGCGCATGGCGCGCCACTACGAAACGGGGCTACAGATGCTGGGCGAAGCGAACGCCGCCCCGCGCGCATCAGGTGGCCAGCGGCGCTGGCTGGACGCCCTCGTCCACACCCCACCCTTCCGTTGGTGGCTGCGCCAGCCCATCAACCGCGCCTCGTTTCTCCTCACCACGAGCTATCTCCTGCGCGACCGGGACGTGAAATTGCGCGTCTATCCCGCGATCGCCCCGATGCTGGTGATGCCCTTCCTCTTTCTTCTGCCCGGTCGCCACGAAGCAGTGGGGATCAGCAGCTTCGGCATCGCTTTTGCCGGAGGCTATCTCGGCATGGCGCCCCTCTTCGCGCTGAACCTGCTCCAGTACTCGCAGCAATGGCAGGCCGCCGATATTTTTCACTTCGCCCCGATGCCGGGACCCGCGCCCCTCTGCGCCGGAGCGCGCCAGGCGGTGACGTGTTTTCTCACCGTGCCACTCGTCCTCGGCTTCACCCTCATCGTGGTGTGTCTGCATCGCGAAACGACCAACCTTTTTCTGATGCTGCCCGGCTTGATGACCCTACCCATCTTCACCCTCATCCCGCATCTCGGCGGTCGCGCCGTCCCCTTCTCCAAGGCCGGCGAGGAAGCCAAATCCGCCCGGCGCGGGCTGGATCTCTTTATCGTAATGATCATTTCCGTCGGCCTGTCGTTTCTGTCGACGAGGGCCTGGGATGACGGTTGGTTCCGGTCGCTCCTCCTGGGCGAAGCTGCCGTGGCCACCATCGCCTACGTCCTCATGCGCCGTTCGCTAGCGTCCATGCGCTGGCCATCGGCGGAGTAGAGCGGTCTCCAAAAATAATTCCCAAATCGCAGAACATGCGCTGGAGGGCACCGCGCCGTCGGTGCTGGGAACTAACATTCACCACGGAAGCGACGGCGCGCTTCCCTCCAGAATCACTAGTCCGGAGAGCCAAAAGCCCGCCCACACAAGCCAGCCCGGGGCAAAGCGAGGCACGAGCTGGCGGTGCAGTCGGACCAGCCTCAAACTTTATTTTTGTGGCGCCTCGTGATAATCCCTTGGACGGATTTTGCACCCGGCGTCGTGTTCCGGATACCATGAAAACCAGCCGTTCCCTCTCCGCCTGCCTGCTCGCCCTCGTCGCTTGGCCCGTCCTGGGCTTCTCCGAGGATGTGAAAAAGGACACGCCGGCGGCTGCGGACGCTTCGCCACCGCAGATCATTGATGAGATCAACATCAAGAACGTTACCTACGGAGAACTCGCCGACTTGCTGCGTAAGAAAACCGGCAAGAACATCGTTGTCTCACCAGTGCTGCAGAAAGAAATGGCGCCGGATCTCGTGTTGCATCATGTGACCATTGAGGATGTGATGCGTCTGATGGGATTGGTCACTGGGCTGTATGCAGATACCTACTCCGACGACGACGACTGGTTTCTAACGCCGCCTAAAGACGCTTCGAGCGTGATCCAACAGTGGGCGTTCAGGGCCGAGCCAAACGAGACAAACGAAAAAATCTGCCGCGTCTTCAAGGCCAGCGCGAAAGAAAAGCTGGCCTCACCCCAGTTGGACCAGTTGCTCGCGAACATTTCCGAGGCGGCTCGAAAAGTCTGCGCAGTGAAGGCCAAGGCACAGGGGCGCCCGGCGGCGGAACCGCCCGTCATTGAAGCAGACGCCGGCACCGGCACCCTGATTGTGGCCGGCACGGAAAGCGATGTGCAGCTCGTTGGGCAGCTGATCCAGGCGATGGGCGGCAAAGCCGTCCCGCTGACGGGCGGCGTGACTCCATCGACCGGCAGGAAAATCTTCGACACGCGCGCCCCTCTGGTCACGCCGCAAGGCAAGCTCACGAGATCGGGCAGCCCGGACGGCACGAATGCCCTTGAGGACATGCGTGAGCAGATCGACGACCTGCGTAAGGAGATCCTGGGGGCCCGCATCGACGTTGACGACCTGAAGACGCTGCTCGCCCCACCGGGGCAGCAGCCCCCGCCGGACGCCGAGAAATGAGCAGGTTTTCTGGCCAGCGAAAGCATTCTGCCCATGCCCCACCCTATCGTGAAGGCTGCCCCGGCGGCGCCTTCCGCAACTCATCTATCTTATTTCACACACTCCACCCAATCCGCAGCGGCTCGTGCATCCCTTTGACGGATTTTGCACCTGTCGTCGCGTTCAGAATACCATGAAAACCTGCAAAACCAGCCGTTCCCTCTCCGCATGCCTGCTCGCGCTCTGCGCTTTGCCCGTCCTGGCTTTCTCTCCGGCGACCGCGGACGCCGCAAAACCAAAACCGCCAGTCATTGATACGTTCAACATCAAGAACGCTACGTACAGAGAAGTCGTCGACATGCTGCGCAAAGAAAGCGGCTCGAACATCATGCTGGCACCGGTGCTGGAGAACGAAATGGCGCCGGAATTCGTGTTGCGCCATGTGACCGTCGAGGGCGTGCTGGGTTCGATCTGCCGGGTCACTGGACTCGAATGTCTGCACGAGGAGTACGGGGATGAAATCTGGTTTCTAAAGCCGCAGAACGGCGAAGAAAACCAGCCGTGGAAGGCCGCGGCAAAGCAAAAAATCTGTCGCGTCTTCAAAGCCAGCGCGAAAGAAAAACTGGCCTCGCCCCAGTTGGACCAGTTGCTCGCGAATATCTCCGACGCGGCCCGAAAAGCCTGCGAAGTGAACGCCCGGGCGCAGGGGCGCGCCGCGGCGGAAGCGCCCACCATCGAAGCACACGCCGGCACGGGCATCCTGATTGTGGCCGGCACGGAAAGCGATGTGCAACTCGTGGGACAGGTCATCCAGGTGCTGGGTGGCGAAGTCGTCCCGCTGACGAGCAGCGCGATGACTTTGACAGCCACGAGCAACCCACTCGTCATGAAAGACGGGCAGGGCAATTTCGTCGAGTTCGAAGGCTACACGAATTTTGGGCGCCCGGTCGTCGCGACAGGCAAGGAGGGCACACGCCTCGAGATCACTGGCGGGAAATTGGACATGCTCCCCGCGAATGCGAGCGCCCCAGTCGTGGCGAAAGACAAGGAGGACTCGCGCAAGCAACTCGAGGTTACTGGCAATTTAACATTAGATGACACGAAAGCCAAAGCCATGGAGGACACGCGCAAGCAACTCGAGGCGGCGCGCAACCAGGTGAACAGCCTGGAAAAGCTGCTCGAACTGCTCAGCCAGCAGCCGCCGACCAAAGTGCTCACGCCACCTACGCCTCCCACGCCGCCCAGGCCGCCCAAGGCGAAATGAGGGAACTTTCCGCCAGCGAAAGCATTCTGCCCATGCCCGACCGCCTCGCGGAGACCGCCCCGGCGTCGCCTCTCGCCACCCTCACCCAGCGCATGGCGGCGGGCGACGAAGCGGCCTTTGCGGAATGGCATGGCATCTATGCGACGCGGCTTTTTCGCTACGTGCTCGTGCTGCAACGCGGGGATGAACACAGCGCCGCCGACGTGCTCCAGGAGACACTCTTGCGCGTAGCGCGCCATATCCGCCGCTTCGACGAGGAGCACGCCTTTTGGGATTGGCTGGCGAAACTGGCCCGCAGCGCAGCGGCGGATCAGGGACGCAAGCGGAGCCGATACCTGCGCTTCCTCGACCTCTTTCGCGCGCAGCCTCCCGCGCCGGCCCCGCCGGAACGCGAGGCGCTGGCCGCCGCGCTGGAGGCCGCGCTCGCCCAGCTTCGCGAGGCGGACGCGGCCCTGCTGCGCGCCAAATATGACGACGATCTCAGCCAGCGCGATCTCGCCGCGCGCCTGGCGATCAGCGAAGAGGCGCTCGAATCGCGCCTGCGGCGCGCCCATGCGGCGCTCCGCACCCGTGCCTTCCAAATCCTCAACAAACATCAGCCATGAAACATCACGACCTTTGGAACGATTCGCTCGATGAAGCGATGCCCCGTGACCTCGCAGCGGCGTCGCTCAAGGCCATGCAAAGTGCGGCGCGTGGCCGGAAACGGAGGCGTCGGATCGCCGGCGCCGCCCTTCTGGGCCTGGCCTGCGCCGCCGGGGCTCTGGTCTTTTGGCCGAGCCCGCACACCCAGCAGCCGGTGACCAAACAGTCGGGGCCCCCAGCCGTGGCGATCGCCGCGAAAGTCCCAGCCCCGCCCGTGCGTTACCTCAGCGATGACGAGCTCATCGAGCATCTGAATGCCGCCGGCTACGGTGTCGCGATCACGCAGAATGGCGGTCATGAACGGGTGCTGCTCGTCCCGCAGGTGGTAAGAATCGTCCCAAGCCGCCGTTGATCGTGCTCCACGAACGAACACCACTCTTGAAACCCGAATAACTGAAATCAACGAATCCAAAACACCAATGAAAACCACCATCCACACACTACTCGCCACCATCGCCATTTCCCTCACGGCTTCCGCCTCACCGGCGCTGCTCGTCGAAATCACCACTGCTGAACATCATGCCAATGTCGTCAATGTCGTCAAAGGCGTGTTGACGATTCCAAGCGTCACGGTCGAGAGCGGCAAGCAAACAACCATCCAAATCGGCAAGCTCGAATACGCCGTCACTCCTACTCTTCTCGACGACGGCACCGTTGATCTCAGCGCCACCGTGACCCAGGGGGACGACAAGAAAGCTGAGAAGCTGGTCGTTCCGAGCGTCAAGACTAAACTCGGGAACGGCGTAGACATTCAAATCGGACAAGTCGCGTGGATTACGATCAAGACATCGTTAGCGAAGTGACGGCGTCACATCGCCATCCCGTCTGATCCGACCTTCGCCAGAAAACCCAAGGGACCACGAATGGGTGCTGCTCGTCCCGTTTGAACGAAGGCCGAATCTATCCAAAACAGGAACCCTCTTATGTTTCGCATCCCCACGCTCACACTCATTTCATTCCTCGCTTTGCTTGCTTTCCCGCCTTTGGGCCACACGCAGGAGCCGCCGAGTCTTCTGACGATGATTGCCCAATGGAAGTATCCGGATTCAAAAATGAACGGAGCCACGCTGGGTGATGCCGCGACGCTGAACGGCGCTGGTGAGCGGACGGTCCAGTCGATTCTATACAAGACAGTCCTGACCACAAAAGACCCGCTGCCAAAGGTCGTCGAATACTACAAGAACAAGCTGATGCCCCCGGCCGGTTCCAAGGCAGCTAGCGCGGAAGAGAAAACGGCTCCGGCCTCTGGTCGATCAGTCATGTTCCAGGACGATTCCGAGGGGCGCCCCGTCGCCATTCACGTCATCCACGTCAACACGGAGAAGGCCTCAACGACACTCGTCATCGGCCGTGCGGCGACGGAATCAGAGACTCATATCGCATGGACGCACTACCTAAAGCTCTGAACAGCATGAACGCGACACCGACCATGCACTGTCCTGATTGCCGAGTAGAGCTACAAGCAATCAAGCTCGTCGCGCCGACAAGCCTTGGCTTTCGTGGTGAACCCGCTGCACATCGCGAATTGGAGTATGCCGCGCTGGAAGCCACTTCCACGGGACGCTTCCTCGGACGAATCCCGTCACTAGGTTTCGTCTGTGGTTTCATTTGCCCGGATTGCGGACGAATCAACTTCTACGGAGTCGGCCATGAATCAAAGACCAACGTCCAGCTATGAACTTCGATCTCCTGTTCTCTAAGCTCAACTCCACAGCACGACGCCTGCGCACCCTATTGTTCCCGGTGGTGATCGTCCTGCTCCACCTCGCGGCGGCGTCTGCGGATGCTCTCGATTGGGGAGTGAATATTCACGATGGCGGCAGCGATCCGCAGGCGATGGCGGGCCGGCTCGCGGAGCGGAATCTGAAATCGGTTCGCATGGACCTCTTTAGAAACGATCCGGCCCGCCTGGCGACATTCCGGCGTGCCGCCGCCGTATTCAAGGCGCGCGGCATCAAGATCCAGGCGGTGATCTACACCGACTTCACTGCGCGACAACGACGCAATCAGGATCTGGCCGCAGATCTGGCGGAGGTGGAACAAACTGCCTACCAGCAGACGAAGAGCCAGGTGGAAGCGACGAAGGATCTCCTCCATGACTATGAGTTGGGGAACGAGACCACTCTGGGCACTCCCCACATTCTGGCCGACGGGGCTACGGGCCAGAAAGCCACGGATTTCGATACCCCGTCCGGCCGTCTGCAAGCGGCGGCCTTGAGAGGGATGTCGAAAGCAATTCATGATGTCGGCAACTCGTCCAAACTCCCCCTCCGGGTCATCCTGGGCACGGTGAACCGTCATTGGGGATTTCTGGCTTACATGCAGCAGCAGGGCGTCCTGTTCGACGTGATCGGATACCATATCTATCCTCAGGAGCAGCAGGCCCCGCTCGATCAAGATCCCTGGTTCGGCCCCGGCGGGGCGCTGGGACAGTTGGCCCCGTTCAAGAAGCCCATCACCATCAATGAGTTCAACGCCGGCGAGATCTACGCCGGAACTCCGGGTCACCAAGGAGCGGATTACCTGAATCGCGCTGGAGACCCGGTCACCGAGAAAGGCTACAAGGGCCTGGATAAGCACCTCAAGGAGATCCTCCGTCAAAGCGCCGCCAAAGTGGAATCGATCCTCTTTTACGAAGTGGCGGATGAACCGAGCAAGAAGCCGCCCGAAAACCGCTTTGGCCTTTACTATGATACCGGGCTGCAACAGCCCAAGATCAGCCTCTTACTGGCCACTTCCTATGCCGGCGGAACTCTCTCTCCAGCGGAGAGGCAGGAATTGACCTCTCGCGGGATCGGGATTCTCCCGGCGCCATCCTTTCCTCGATAAAGCGATTGGCCCCGCGAACTCACCCGACCCGGTGTTCAATCGGTCCTTCCCGCTTCATCCTGCGCGCCTGCCATCATTCGCAGGGCTACGGTGCTTCCGCGGGCGCGCCGTTGCGCAGGATGTCGAGCTGCTTGTCGCGCCATTCCGGCGTGCCCCAGCGCGTGCCGGGCGCGCCGTCGATGCACAGCGTATCGCCCGCATCGAGCAACACGCGCTGCACTTCCACCGGATCGACCGCGCGCGGTTGCACGCCGTGCTGCACAGCCAGCGCGGCGATGGCGCCGACCGCCTGGCCCATGAGCAGCGTGTGCGGCTGGAGACGCGTAGCACCATTGGCCATGCGCGATTGCGAAAGATTTTTCTCCGCCGGCAGGAAGCCATCGATCTTCTCCGGGATGAAGCACTCGAAGGGAATCGCGAAGGGGCCGACGCCGTGCTCGCCGAACTTGTGCGGAATATCCGACTCGTGGTCGAACTCCGGCTCGAGGTACGGCACCGTCATGGAGCCGTGCAGGTCGACCGCGTAATCGCCCAGCGCCACGGTGTGGGCAAAATGGACGGGCGACCCGGGTTTGCGCTCGAGTTCATGCGCGGTCAGCGTGTGCAGGCCGATGATCCGCCGGCTCTCCCGCGTGTAGGGGATGATGGAGAAATGATAGAGCACCGCGCGGAACGGCGCGAGCGCGGGCTGGTCGGCGATCCAACGATCGATCTCCGCGCGATTGTAGGGCGTGTCGTATCCTTCGTCGTTCGCCACCGCCCAGTCGTTCCGCACTTTGGTCTGGATATAATAGAGCAGTTGCAAGGTCTTGAGCCGCATCTCGCGATTCGTCGCCTGGCGCGCGGCCGGATCTTCGATCTCGGCGACGCTCGAGTGGTAATCGTTGCCGGAGTTGAGATGGGTGCGGGTGATCGGCGGTGAATCGCCGGGACGCGAGCTGTCCGGCATGGCGCGGTAACCGATGTAGGTGGACCAGGTCCACGGCTTCCCTTTGATGTCGATCTGGTCGCCATCGACCAGCATGCGCGTGAAGTTCGCCGCGACTTTGTCGGTGTATCCGGGCGGAGCCTGCGGGATGAGCAGTTCCTCCGGCACGCCGTGCGGATATTGCTTCACGACTGCCGTCCACGTGTTGTCCTGCACATGCGCCGCGGGATCGAGGGCGTCGCTGGTGTGATTTCCCGCGCGGTAGCGCGCACCGGTGAGCGGAATGACATCGCCCCACTCGGTGGCGTCGACGAGGACTTTGCTGGTGATGGTGTGCGCTTCGCGGCCGGCTTCAGTGACACTTTCGATCTCCACGCCCGTGACGGTATCTCCCTTGCGCGTGACCTTGGTGACCCGCGTACGCAAAGCGAGATCGAGCACTCCCTGCCCGCGCGCATCGCCGAGCAGCACGTGCAACAGGCGCCGACCGACGCGCGGCTCCACGCACACATGGCCATTCCAGTAAGCAGTCAGATAGTTAATACCGAGGGGCTGATAGTACGAGGCGATGAGGCCGCAGAGTTCGCGGTAAAGTCCGCGCTCGCGCACCAGCGTCACACCTTCGTCCATCGAGGTGACCGCCGCGGCGTTCATCTGCCCGCCGATCCAGTCGGTCTCTTCCAGCAACAGTACCGAACGGCCCATGCGCGCGGCCTGCACCGCCACGCCCACCCCGCCCGTGCCCGCACCGGCGATGACGATGTCGTAGCTGCCCTTGAGTTTCGCCGGCGGTGTCGCCTCCAGCGGCGCGGCCTTCGCCGACTTCGGCGGATCCATGGGCAACTGCGCCGCGCAGCGATTGAGCACCGTGGCCACATTCGCGCCATTCATGGTGGCGCCCGGCGCGGTGCCCGCGGTCCATGCATCGGGCGCGCTGATCACCCCGTGCTTCACCAGGACGGTGATCGCTTCGTCCGTCGTCTTCGCCGGATCTTTGAAAACCTTGGTCACCTCCACGAGCATCTTCGCGACCTTCGTGCTCTCACACTTGCCGGCAGGAATCGCGTTCTGCAGCCAGTATTCCGGCTCGCTCAGGAATTGGTGGGCGTGCAACGCCGCGATGCTTTCGTCCGTGCGGTCGAGCCGGGCGGGCGCGGCCGGTGAGGATATTTCGGCCAGCAGGAAAAGCACGGCACCTGCGGCGAGCACGGTGACGCGTTTCATTAAAAGCATCAGCGGGGAATCTTTCATGGGGATTGAGTCATTCAGCGAAGGCGAGCCAGACGAGAAAGTCAAAACAGGCGTTTCTATCTCAGCCTGTGGCGGATGCGACTTCATCACCTACCGCTTGGCAATTGTTTGGAATTAAATTTTAAGGGGTCTCCCAAACACGCGCGACATTTCCAACGACCAGCTTCACATCCTTGGTATCGAGCGTGATGGTCACTTTGCCGAGGTTGCCCACCATCTTCGCTGCGGCGACCGATCCCGTGACCGGCGTGCCGATCGCCTTGCGATCCACACCCGCCGGAGCGACGCGCACTTTCATGCCGGGCTTGAGCTTGTGGCTCAAGTCGCCGCTTTCCTGAAAGAGCGTGAGGTCCACGCTGTTGCCGTCGAGCTTGTCCACATAACCCGGTGAGCCTTCTGCCTGGAGGCGCTTCGCCTCCGCGGCCTTTTGTTCTGCCTGAAATTTCAGCAGGCTTTCGTCGTCGAGGAAGACTTCCCAGCACATGCGCACTTTGCCTTTGCCGATGCCGTGGGTCTTGGTGCGCAGCTTGTCGCCGATCTGGATGTCGGCGAATTTCACCGGCTGGCCTTGCTTCCAATAGCGCGTGTCCTTGTCGGTCTCGATGAGGATGCCTTTCTCGCGCACGTAGCTCTTGTCGAAATTAGCCTCGGTGCACTCGAGTTCGCCTTTGCCGGCGTCGATGCGGTCCACGTAATAGTATTCCTTGTGACCGTTCAGGAAATTCATCTCGTCCTGGATGTAGGTGAGCCACACCCATTCGCCCGCCGCGTTTTCGTGCAGGCGGAAGATGGCACGCTCGCCGACGCGAAAATCCGGCAGATCGCCAAAGGCCGCGTGGTGCAGCAGCTCGGCGTAGGGCAACACCGTGAAGCTCATCACCTGGTCGGTACTTTCCTGCCGGAATTTTCCAGTGCGCGTAGCGAGATCGAGGCTGATCAATTCGCCCCAAATCCGCCGCATCGCGTCGGTCGGCACGATGACCCGGCCGGGATTGATTTTCAGCACCGGCTTGCTCGCCTTTCTGGCGCGCAAGCACTCGTTAGGCACATCG
>NZ_JBDUCX010000023.1:0-39865 GCF_040003245.1 Chthoniobacter sp. | reverse complement strand
CGACCGCGATGAGTTGCAAAATATCGTGGCGTTCATTCGCGGCGGCGGCCTCGAGCTGGCGCGCGAACGGGAGCTCGAACGGCTGAAGGAGACGCGCCGCCGCCCATCAACAGCGACAGCCACCACCGAAGCGCTGGGGCGGCCAGTAATCGGGCCGAATCCATGGAGCGAGGGCCGGGACCTGATCGACGTGCTGCTCTTCCTCGGTGGCGCACTGGCGCGCCTTTTCATGAAGTGATTCGGCGCAGCCGCGCGCGACCGTGTTTCCGAAAACAAGTTCGGGACTTCGTGTTCTATTCGCCGTCCGGAACACTGAAGCAGCGATGCACGCCATCGAAGCCCTTCAGCTTGTGCTCGCCGGGGACGCTTTCGGCGGCAACGAGATCGCCGAGTTTTTCCCGTGCGGCGGAGCTCAGGCAAAAGCCGACGCCGAGCTTGCTGGCCAGGTCTTCCAACCGGAAAACGTAATTCATCTCGGGACCGAGCATGGAGGGCTCGCCCCAGGCGGCTTGCTCGCCGAAGGTGATGGAGCCGTAGTGCAAGGCCACGCGAAACCGGACGGGGCTGTCCTTGCGCAGCCGCTGGAACTCATGGATCGCGGCGACCACCGCGGCGGCCGCCTCGCCGCGCTCTTCCCAACAGGCGAGAAACCCATCGCCGATATACTTCGGGATGCGGCCCGAGCCCTTTTCGACGATGCGATGACATTCGCGCAACCAGTGGCCCATGATGTTGGCCAGCTTTTCCACTTCCATCTCGATGCTCAGCGAGGTGAAGTCCATGATATCGGCGATGAGCAGCCAGAGGTTTTGCTGCCGCAGGTCGAGCACCGTGGCGTCCGCGGTGCTGGATCGACTGAACATCGCCGTGGCATCGTCCCCATTGGCCCGGGGGCCGACGGGCTGATGGAAAATGAAGTTTTGCCCGCCGATATTGAGCCGGTCGCCGTGGCGCAGCCGCGTCGGCCGGACCAGGCGATGGTCGTTGCGGTAGGTGCCGTTGCGGCTGGCGAGGTCGATGAGCCAGAACTCGCCCTCATCCTGCGGATGGATGATGGCGTGCCGGCGCGACGCCTTGGGAGAATCGATGACAATGTGATTCTCCGGACCGCGGCCGAGGCTGCACCTGCCTTGCAGAGTCCAGCCCACGCCGTTGCTGGATTCCAGCCGTGCACCACCGGGATCGGCAAAACAAGGGTCGGGAGTAGCGGGCATGACGAGTGGGGAAATTCGTATACTTACCGTATTGGTAGTTCGAACCGGCGCGCTGACCAAGAGCGAAGTTTGCGCGAACGATCAACGGGTGCCCGGCGCGATCAACAAGCGGAACATCGTGTAACTGCCCACGATCATCAGACCGATGACCGCGATGACCGCGATCAGCAAGGCGAGGAGAAACGCCCAGTCACCGGCCGTCGAGGAACGCGATTGGCCCGCGTGCTTTTGCAGCAACTCGTAGTTGCGCGCATTCGAGCGAAAGAAGATCGAGAGCGCATCGCCCACGACGGGGACGGAGTCGAGAGCGGCATTGAGGAGGACATTCGCAGCCATGCGAGCGAGGACGATCTTCGGTACGCCGCGGCGGGAACTGAGGGCGATGAGGACCAGCGAAACGGCGGCGGACGCCGTGGCGCCAAACGCCGGCAGCAGGCTGATGAGCGGATCGAGACCGAAGCGGATGCCGGTGCCCGGGATGACGAAGATATCGTCCATCAACCGCGCCACGAGCGCGATGAACGGATCGGTGGTGGCCGCCGACTGCGGCTTCTCCTTGCCGAGCACCTCGAACTCGACCTCCTGGGCCGGTTTCGTCGCAGGCATGAATCAGCCAGGGATGCCGGCGAGCATTTGTGCGTTCGTCGGAAATTTTTTCACAAAGAAGAGCAACCGCTCGATGGCTTCGATGGGCTTGTGCCCGGCGAGACCGCGGCGGATGACGTTGATCTTGTGCAGATCTGCCTCGGGCAGAAGCAGTTCCTCGCGACGCGTGCCGCTCTGGAAGATATCGATGGCCGGGTAGATGCGCTGGTCGCTGATCTTGCGATCGAGCACGAGCTCCATGTTGCCGGTGCCCTTGAATTCCTGGAAGATGAGTTCGTCCATGCGGCTGCCCGTATCGATGAGCGCGGTGGCGATGATGGTGAGCGAACCAGCTTCCTCGGTATTGCGCGCGGCGGCGAAGATCTTGCGCGGGATTTCCAGCGCGCGGGAATCGATACCGCCCGACATGGTGCGCCCGCCGCCGCCGGTGGCGTTGTTGAAGGCGCGGCCGACGCGGGTGATGGAGTCGAGGAGCAGGAAGACGTCCTTGCCCGATTCCACGAGCCGCTTGGCGCGCTCGATGGCGAGCTGGGCGATACGGGTGTGGCTCTTGATATCGCTGTCGTTCGAGCTGGCCATGATCTCGGCCGTGGGCACGGTGCGCTTGATCTCCGTCACTTCCTCGGGACGTTCGTCGACGAGCAGGATGATGAGCGTGATCTCCTTGTGGTTTTTCACGACCGCATCGGCCATGTGCTGGAGCAGCGTGGTCTTGCCGGTGCGCGGGGGCGCGACGATGAGGCCGCGCTGGCCTTTGCCGATCGGGCAAAACATATCGATGATCCGCGTGGTGTGCCGGTCGGGCACCGTCTCGAGACGGATGAATTTGTCCGGGCTCACGACGGTGAGTTCATCGAACGCCGGCAGGTGCAGCGACTTGTCGGGATCATCGCCATTGATGGACGTGATCTTGAAAAGCTGCGAGCCGCGATTGCCGCGCCGCGTCTGGCCTTTCACCCACTGGCCGTCGCGCAGATTGTAAGCGCGGCAGAGCTCGGGCGTGACGAAGACATCCGCCGGATGCTGCGCAAAAGTGCGCTTGGGATCGCGCAGAAAACCGAAGCCTTTGCCGGACACTTCGACGATGCCCTCGGCCTCGCCGATCTCATCTTCGCGCGGCGGCGGAAGTTCGGCCCGCGGCGGTTCCGGCTGCAGGTATTCGATGCCATCGGCGCGGTCGTTGCGATCCACGCGGTCATTGCGGTCGACCCGATCATGGCGATCATTGCGTCCACCACGGTCGTAGCGGTCCTGGCGATCACCACCGCGATCCTGACGTTCGACGTGCTGGATGGGCGGGCGCTCGGCGCGATAGGAGGTTTCGCGGGGAAGGTCCATGCGGGCGGCTTCTTCGGCCGAAACCGCGACGGGGATGGGCGCAGGATCGATGCCGGCGGCGCGGGCCTGCTCTTCCATCTGCCGGGCCACATGGCGCGGAATGTAGACGGGACGCGGCCTTACAACTGGCTGGGATGGATCGACCGGAAGCGGCGCGGGAGCGGCGGGCGCCGGCGCAGCGGGCGCGGCTGGAGCCGGTGACGCCGCGGGCCCCGAGGGGCGCCAGTCTTCCACCACGGGGGCGGGCGCAGGCACAGCGGGAGCCGGCGCGGCGACTGGCGCAGGAGCCGGCATTGGCAATGGTGGTGCGGGCGGTGCGACTTCCATGGGAAGTTCGGGAGCGACTGATTCCACCGCCGCGGCCTTGGCCTTGGTCGTCGTCTTTTTCGCCTTCGGCTTGGCCGTCGTCGTCTTCGCCGTGCTGGCACGGGTCTTCGTGGTCGTGGTCCGCTTCTTGGCGGGTTTCTTGGTGGCGGCGCTCTGCTCTTCGAGCAAGGGCTGGTCTGCGGGCTCTGTCATAAAAAAAGGATGGATGGAGGTGTGGGGCAGCGACGTTCGCGACGTCGCGCCGGGGATGAAAAAGTGAAAAACGGGCTAGGCAGAAAGCGGGGCGAGGACCGGTTCGGTTTCGGCCACGGCGCAGAGGGGTTCAGGCGCAGTCGCGATGACATCATGCTCATCTTCCTGCGCCGGCTCTTCGCCGCCGGCCTCGATCGCCAGATCGAACAAGCGCTCCCCCCCGAATCGCCCACCCGGGGACAGTTGCGCGTCCCTTGCGGTGAAACAGAGCAGACACCGCACTGGACATGGGAAAGCTACCACGACTCTGCATCGGGAGCAACTGCCCGTCTGCGCTTTGCTCTCCCGTTATCAGGATCGCCGCACGTCGCCCGGGATGCCCCGCAGGATCGCCGCCGCCCAGCCGGGATGCGCCGGTGATTTCCGGCGCGAGCCTGGAGACAAGCTGCCCTCTCTTCTGGTCGAGGGGACCATTGATGCGTTGGACGTTAGACCACTTGCTATGACCCGCCATGGATCAGGGATGTTGATTGGATGGATATGCGCTCCTGCGATCTATCTTTCGAGGGAGAAGTCCTGCCAGAGATGGTCAGGAATGCCGGGAACGCGAACTGATGTAGGGGAAGGTGCGGGAAAAAGCCTGGGGCGTCAACAAGGATTTTTCACCCGACAATCGTGCTTGGAATCCGCCGGAGCCTTTGTTTACCTGCTGCCGACAGTCGTCAACACTCGGACCCATGAAGATCACCTCGTTCACCCGCGGCCCCGTTATCCTCCTTCTCGCTGCGTGCCTCCTGCCCGCCGCCTGCACCACCACGGCCAAGCCGGGCGAACACCCGCGGACGGCGAAGGAAGCGGCCAAGGTCTATATCCTCTCCGGCAACTGGAGCCCGGTGAACGGCGACGGCAACCAGATCACTTTCGTGCCCGACACTGCCGGGCCGACGACCGGACGCGTGATCGGCATCTTCTCCGACGCCGGGACCTATACCGCCTCCGAGACCCAACCCGAGACGGGCCGCTTCAGCATGTGGGTGAACGCGGGGCGCGTCGATTCCGACGACCCGCTCAGCAAGACCTCCTACTCCGGCGAGTTCAGCTACGACGGCAAACTGCTCTCCCTCACCCGCCACTGGGGCGGCGGCATGCCCGACGAGACGAAGAGCTATCGCCGGTAAAGAATCGCGAAATTCGGGGTGAAATAGGCGATTTTCCGCAATGGAGCCAATGGAGCCAATGGAGCCACGGCCTGACGCGTGAGGACACGCGTCCTACACCGCTCCGCTCACCCGTTCAGGCGGGCACCGCTTCCGCGCCTTGGGACAAGATCGCGCGCCGCTGCAACTCTCCGCCATTCGCCACGCCGAGCTTGGTCTTGATGCGTTGCACGTGCGTCTCCACCGTCTTCACGCTGACCCGCAATTCCGCCGCCACCCCGCGCGCCTTCAGCCCCTGGCCCAGTAATCGATAGACCTGCAGTTCCCGGTCCGATAGCGCGCTCTCCGCGCGCCCGCGCACTTCCACTCCGCCACAGGCCAGTTGGTCCATGAGCACCCGTTGCACACACGGCGCGCAGTGCCGCTCGCCATCGAGCGCGCCCAGCACCGCGCCCATGAGCGCCGCCACGGAATCGCGCCGGGTGACATAACCCGCCGCACCCGCCTTGAACGCACGCGTCACGCTGAGCGCATCGGCCTGCGCGGTGAAAACGACGACCCGCCCCTGCGGCGAAAAGCGTTTCACCTCGCGGATAAACTCCACGCCATCGCCGAGCATCGCATCCAGCACCACCAATTCCGGCTGGTGACGCTCACACAATTCGCGGGCCGGCGGCAGCGCCTCCGCCTCCCCCACTACGCGCAAACGCGCATGTGAATTGAGTAAATAAACCAACCCACAACGCGAAACCGGTTCCGCGTCCACAACGAGCACACGAGCTTTCCTAGGGTTGGCCATAAACAAATCCTCCGAGCGCCGAAGGTTGTAAGGCACCACCCGACAATCAATCAAGGAGAACTTCGTAAAATTCCTTACATTGTTGTCAGGCGCGCACGGCAGGGATGCCCCACATCGATTGGCGGTGACGGCCCGATAGCATCACCCCTCCCGTCCTGATTCACTCCGCGGCGGCATGCAGCACGCGTTAAACGAAAAATATCGGCTCGTCTTTTCGGCGGGGTTTTGGTCGTCGCCACTCTTCATGCAGTCTCAGCCTTCTTCCGCGCGGGGAAGTGCGGCGCGATCCAGGATTTTTGCGAAATCGTGGGCAGGACCAGCCATCCTGGCTGGCCTCATTTCGGTACTACTCATCGAACCAAGTGTGGGCGCCCAACCGCAAGCAGGCGGTCCGTTGAAAACGGGCAGTGCCCCATCTAATTCAAAAAAAGATGGAGGTGGTTCACTCACCAGCGTCCACGCAACCTGCCCGGAACCGATCTCCTACCGACTGGTAGGAGATCGCGAGTTGGGCGAACTCACGGGAAAAGTAAGCGAGAGCATCAAGGACGTTCGCGCCTCGCTGGAGGAATGGGGCACGCTCACCCTGTCTGGTCTCCTGCTCGCACCACCAATCATGCCGAGTGACAGTAAAAATCCTAAGGATTGGGTGGGGACATTCGGCATCGACATCAACGGCACCAAGCTGGGCGACGTGAGTTCCACTTACAATTTCAACAAATGGTTCAAGGAGGCCAGCACGGTCGAGGGTACGGCCCAATTTACCGAGCAGATTTTCAACTCCCTGGTCGCTTCGGGCACCCTCCAACTGGCTCCGGAACAAGCGGCCATCGCCCAATCCCTTTTTCAAAAGCAGCAAGTCGACCAACAATTGTTTCAAGGCCAGCTCGACCGCAACCGCATCGTCTCCGATGCCGCGCTGAAAGATGCCAGCCAGACCCGCGCGGATCGCCAGCAAGCCCGGCAGATCCGCCTCGACGCCGGCAAAGCGGCGGTCGATCGCGCCACCACGGCGAGTCGAGAAGCCGATGCCGCGGAGGCCGCCGCGCAAAAGAATGCCGACGCAGCAGCGGTAGCGGCCAACGGCGATCCCAACGCGCCCGCGGTACAAAAAGCGAATGCCGACCTCGCCACCGCCAAAACAAACCAGACCGCCCGCGCCAAGGAATTGACCGATGCCCGGACAGCTCGGGACAAGCTCCTCAATTCGAGCATCGACGAATCGGACCTGCCCAAGACGACGCTCGCCGAGCATAAGACCTCGCCGGTGCTCCCCACGCCCACGCCCGCGCCCGGGGCCCAGGCAGGCTTTTCCTTCGCTTCGACGATGGATCCTGGCCAAAGCCTCATCAACTTTTCCACCGAGTTGAAGAAATCCGGCAACAGCAAGCTGCCCAATGCCTCCCCCACCGATCTCCCAACCAAATTGGGCGGCGCAGAGAACGGACTGGGGCCTACTCCGAAGGCAGATCTCACTCCCACGCTGGGCGACCCCAACAGTTCCGTGTTCCCGGCCCGCGCCCGCCTGATCGATGCTGCGAGCAATCAAACGATCTCCCGCATCTTCGATTTCCTGGGCAACCCTTCCGCCGCGCTGCAGTTCACCGACAAGCCGATCCTCATGGCCGCGGGCACCATCGCCGTCAATCCTGGCTGGCGCACTTGGCGGGAGTACGACGGCCAGATCGACGTCTCGACCAAATACGTCTGGAAACCCGCCCGCCGGGTGACTTGTGAACGCCTCGCCAAGGTCGGCGCAACGGGACTTTTCAATCCGGATGAAATCGCCGTGGCGAACCATTTCGCGCAGACAGGCCTTTGGCCTGCGGCGACGAAAGGTTCCCGAGCCTTCACCGGCACCATCGACGACCTCAAGAACACCTCGGATACCCCGCTCGCGGCCGCTGTTTCTCCGCTCATGGAGCATCAAAACATCGACGAGGCCTCCTCCCGGGCCCGCCAGGATGAAATTGCCATCTTCCTCTCCGCCTCCCTGGCCAAGAGCGGGCAAAAGGCCGCCGCCGATGTCTTCGACAAATACATCCGGCTTCGCCGCCTCGACGTCAAAACCCGCTCCTCGCTGCCCGTCGTCAACTCCTACGGTCTCGGCGGCAATCGCTTCGGCTTCAACGTCACCGCACGCCTCCAGGCCATCGGCGATACCAACAAGCCCAAGGCCCAGACCCTGCTCGATAAACAGAATTTTCCGGTCCTCGTCGTCCTGGGCCTTTCCTCCGAGGATCTCCGCCCACGATTGGTCTGGAACACCGAGGGCACCACACCCACGGCCGAAATCTGGGAACCGGAGATCCTGCTCAGCCAGACCCATCGCTGGGGCCGACAGAGGAAGCGCGGCGATTTTCACCAAGTGCTGCGTAGCATCTTTTATCCCGGCTATCCCGGGCGGCCGATGCAGAACCCGACCGAGGCCTATGAGCACATGTATAACGCGGACTACTGGTTGAATGAGTTGAAAGTCTATCTCAACGAACACCACCAACTGCAGGATAATAGCGAGACCGTCGGCAACTTTCTGAAGGTGGCCGATGAGAACTACGATTTCCTGCGCACGGCCAGTTACGGCGCTTCCACCTGGCTGGACATTCCGGTGGAAGTTCTCGTCGGGAAGGAACCACCGCCACCGCCAGACCGCACCCCCGTCATCTCCAGCGTCGTGCCGACACTGCTCAAAATGCGGAAGGGGAAATCCGCGTCCGGGGCAGACCAGTTTGAGGCAGATGTCCTTCTCATGGGCGCAAACCTGGATTTGGTCAGCCCAGCCCAGATCGCCAGCCTGCCCTCGGGTGCGACGATCATTCCGACGCCGCTGCCGCCGGGTATCCTGCCCAAGCAAGCGCTCGCCCTGCGCATCGCTTTCAGAACGCTTCCTTCCCGCTTCCAACTCATGATGCCCGCGGGAGAAGCCACCGCGGGCGTGCCTCACACGCTGCTGTTCTCCCCCACGGTCAGCGCGTTGCCACCTGCCCCGTGATTTCACCATGAAATTCTCCATGACCACGCACAAAAAAGCTTTCATCCTGGCCGGACTCGTCTCGGCACTCGTCGCGAAGGCCGATCAACCGCTCGACAAGCAAGGTGGAAGCAGCATGCGGAGTGTTCCGACGTCGGGCTGCCCGGCGCCGATTCCCTACCGACTGGTGAAGTCTCGCGAGCTGTGCGACCTCACGGAAAAACTCAGCGACAGCATCAAAGACGTCCACGCCGCCGTGGAGGAGTGGGGCACGCTGGCCCTTTCCGGCCTCCTGCTGGCGCCCCCTTCCGGATCCTTCGGCGTGAATATCAACCACCCGGTCGAGGGGCAGGACAAAAAGTATAATTTTGACACTTGGTTCACCGAGGCGGGCAAGGCCGAAGGCAGCGCGCAATTCACCCAACGGGTCTTCAATTCGCTCGTCGCCTCCGGCACATTGCAGCTGGCTCCCGAACAGGCGGCCATCGCCCAATCATTTTTGCAGAAACAAGGCGTTGACCAAAAACTCTTCCAGGAACAGCTCGACCGCAATCGCATCCAGCGCAAAGCCGAACTGCAGGACTTCGAACAGGCTCGTACCGATTCCGCCCAAGCTCGGCAGTTGCGCATCAGCGCAGCTCGCACGGATGCCGACCGGGCCAAGGCCGCACGCGCCGAGACGGAAGGTGTGCGCAACGACGCGCAGCGGCGCAAGATTGCGGCCGACGCGGATTTGCAGGCGGCAAAGGACGCACTGGCCAAGCCGCCGGCGGGCGCCAACCCCACCGATTTGCAAAATGCCGTGACCCAAAAGCAGGCCGCGGCCGATCAAGCCAACACGGCATTCAACAACGCCGACGCCGACTTGCGGACACAATCCACGGCGGAGACAGCAGCCCAAGGTGCACTCGCGACTGCTTTGGAATCGAAGGTATCCACCGGCACGCTGACCGCGGCCGATGTGACTCTCCCCACCGATTCTCCCACTCTTGGCCCGTCGAATTTCACTTTCAGCTCAGAAAGCACGCCCGGACAAACGATCACCCAGGCCAAGGCCTTCGTCGGCGCCGTGCCGGACGCTTCCCCCACGGATATCTCCGGCCTAGGTGACAACGCCCTGCCAAAAACGCTCAGCAATAACGGCGATACCACCGCCTTCCCAGCACGGGCTCGACTGATCGATGCCGCGGGCAACCAAACCATCTCTCGCATCTTCGATTTCCTGGGGGATCCTTCCGCGGCGCTGCAGTTCACCGACAAGCCAATCCTCATGGCCGCGGGCACCATCGCGGTCAATCCTGGCTGGCGCACCTGGCGGGAGTACGACGGCCAGATCGATGTTTCCGCCAAGTATTCCTGGAAGGCGGCCCGTCGGGTGACCTGCGATCGCATCGCCAAAGTCGGCGCCACGGCATTCTTCAACCCCGACGAAATCGCCGTGGCCACTCATTTCGCGCAAACGGGCCTCTGGCCCACGGCGAAGAGTTCCTACGCCTATAGCGGGGTCAAAAAGTGCCTGGAGGAAACCACGGACACGCCGCTCGCCGCCGGTGTCTCCCCGCTCATGGAGCATCAAAATATCGACGAGGCTTCCTCCCGGACCCGCCAGGATGAGATTGCCTTGTTCCTTTCCGCATCCCTGGCCAAGAGCGGGCAAAAAGCCGCCGCCGATGTCTTCGACAAATACATCCGGCTTCGCCGCCTCGACGTCAAAACCCGCTCCTCGCTGCCCGTCGTCAACTCCTACGGTCTCGGCGGCAATCGCTTCGGCTTCAACGTCACCGCACGCCTCCAGGCCATCGGCAACACGAACAAGCCCAAGGCCGAGTCCCTGCTCGATAAGCAAAACTTCCCCATCCTCGTCGTCTTCGGCTTTTCCTCCGAAGATTTGCGCCCCCGGTTGGTCCGCAATTCGAAAACGGGAGCCGCCGAAATTTGGGAACCCCATATCGTACTAAACCAGACGCACCGCTGGAGCCGGCAAAGGAAGCGGGGCGATTTTCACCAGGTGCTCCGCAGTATCTTTTACCCCGGCTATCCCGGTCGTCCCATGGAAAACCCCGAGAAGATCTACGGCTTGCTCAACAACGCCAGCCTATGCCGCGAACGGTTCGACCTCTTCCTCAATAACAATACGCAATATCGAGACAACCCGATCGTTCACAATTTCGACCTCGTGGCGAAGGAAGACTATGGTCTCTTGCAACAGGCGTACTTTGCCACCCAGAGCATCCTGGACATTCCCGTCGAGAGCCTGGTGGGCAAAGAGCCGGATCCCGCCCCGGCGGCTCCGACTACGCCCGCCATTCTTAACGTGTATCCCAGCACCGTCGCGTTGCGTGAAGTCAAAGGGACGGCCACGACTTACGAGGCGGACCTGGTCATCGTGGGAAATAAACTCGATGCGGTCGATCCCAAGAAAATCACGGTAGCTCCAGACCCCGCGCCCATCACCGCCCCGGTCACACCACAAGAGTTGCCTCCGGGCGTTTCCCCGGCACAGGCAATTTCCGTGAAAGTGACCTTTAGCTCTCTTCCGAAGTCTCCCTTCCAATTGCAACTCCCGGTGGGGACAGCCGCTGCCGGTCAATTTCAACAGTACCTCTATTCGCCCATCATCACAATCGCTCCGTAACTACATCTGACTATGCCGACACGCAAAACATCCGCCCCCAAGCGGTCGGAGAAACCCACGGAAAGTTCCAGCGAAAAAAGCATGGAAACATGCGAGAGAATGAAACAACTGCTGGGGGAAATCTATGAGCTGCTGCAAGAGTCGGAGGCCGCCGAGGAGAACAATGTCCGGCCCGCGCGCTCTCCAAACGTCCCGTGGGCCGACGAAACAGAATCGGCGAATGCCGGCACCAGCGGACGCATGGGTCAAGGGGGAGGCTTTTTACGACAGGGTGGCGGCTTTCTACGACAAGGTGGCGGCTTCCTACGCGAGGGCGGTGGTTTTCTTCGACAGGGTGGCGGCTTTCTCCGTGAGGGCGGCGGTTTCCTGCGTGACGGCGGCGGCTTTTTGCGCGTCAGAAACGGTGCTGCACCGGAGGTTGCGTATGTACCGCCCGCCTTTTTCAGCAATACCCGCTGGGCCAACCGCGGCCTTGGATACCTGCCCGACCAGACGGATTGTCACGATCATCTTCTTTTTGATTCGGATGAAGAAAAGAAGTTGGAGGCCTTTTACAGCGCCTTGGTGAAGGTCGTGGAGGATCGCCAAAGCGAACCTCCAGAGCGGCAATCTCCCTTCCAGCCGGAATACCTGAAGAGAGCGCGCGACCTTTGCCGTGATTTGGTGGACGGCAAGTTGAGTGACGACGCTCTCCGTAAGCAACGCGAAGCATTCGATTTGCCAGCGCGAAATCTGGGCGATACCGGATATCTCACCGCAGTGGAGGATCAGGGTGAGATAAGTTCCTGCACGGCGCACGCGGTCGTCGGCATGGCCGAGTATCTGATCAAAGCCGCCACTTACGAAACCCAGGATTTGTCCCGTCTCTACTTGTATAAGGCCACTCGGGATTTGATGGGAGTATCCGGCGATACGGGCGCATATATCCGCTCGACAATCAAAGCCATGGCGACGCTGGGTATTCCCGCCGAGCGCTGGTGGGCCTACAACCCAGAGTTTCTGGATTGCACGCCGCCACCACTCACCTACGCCATTGCCGCCAATTTCAAGGCGCTGACCTACAAACGGATCGATGGGAACGGCTTCTCTACGGAAATGACTCTCCTTCTCCTGCTCCACGTCCTTGCGGCTGGCTTTCCGGTCGCCTTCGGATTTCCACTCTACCGCTCGATCGTCGCCGCTCAAGCGGGGTCGGCCATCATTCCGGCTCCAGGTGTCCTGAGTGGAGACCGGCAGATCGGCGGCCACGCAGTGCTCGCCGTGGGTTATGATACCTCGATCGAGTATCAGGGATTGGATGCACAACAAAACATTATCCCGAAAAAGGGCGCGCTCATTATCAAGAATTCATGGGGAGAGGACTGGGGCGACGGTGGCTTCGCCTATCTTCCATTCGACTACGTCTTGAAAGGGCTGGCGTTGGATTTCTGGACCATCTTCAACTCCGCCTGGATTTCCGAAAAGCGCTTTATCGACCCCGATGATGGTCAATGACCCGTGCTTCCTCTGACTCTTTTGCGGAAAACGCATTGCATAATTTAAAAGTCAATCGTTTGCAGATTCGCGTGTCGCAGAAGTTGTCGAGCGCCGCGAGGCAGTGCTAGCTTGGCGCCATGTCCGACCCGCGCCTTGCTGAGTACCTGGAGTTTCTCCGTTTCCCGAGCATTTCGACTGATCCCGAACGAAAGGGGGATGTGGCGGCTTGTGCGGGGTGGCTGGAGAAGAAGCTGACGGGGATGGGGCTGGAGGTGCGGGTGGTGCCGACGGCGGGGCATCCGATCGTGCTGGCGAAGAACCGGCATGTGCCCGGGCGGCGGACGGTGATGATTTATGGGCACTATGATGTGCAGCCGGTGGATCCGGTGGAGCTGTGGACGTCGCCGCCGTTTGAGCCGCGGATCGTGGATGAGGTGGTGTTTGCGCGCGGGGCGGCGGATAACAAGGGGCAGATTTTTGCCCACGTGCTGGGGCTGGAAGAGACGCTGCGGGAGAAGGGCGAGTTGCCGGTCAATCTCGTGCTGCTCATTGAGGGCGAGGAGGAGGTGGGGAGTGCGCACCTCGAGGAGTTTTTGCTGGCGAATCGGGACGACCTGAAGTGCGACGTGATCGCGATTTCGGACACGGGGATGATTGCGAAGGGGTGCCCGACTTTCACCTATGGGCTGCGCGGGATCGGGGCGCTGGAGTTGAAGGTGACAGGGCCGGCGAGCGATCTGCACTCGGGCATTTATGGGGGCGCGGTGGCGAACCCGGCGACGGCGGTGGCGCGGCTGGTGGCGAGCCTGCACGACGCCCACGGGCACGTGGCGGTGCCGGGATTTTATGACGACGTGGCGAAGCTGGCGGAGTGGGAGCGCGTGGCGTGGGCCAAGCTGCCCTTTGGCGATGCGGATATCCTGAAGGTGACGGGGTCGCCGGAGCTTTTTGGGGAGGCGGGATATTCCAGCCTGGAGCGGACTTGGGCGCGGCCGACGGCGGAGGTGAATGGCATCGGCGGTGGATTCCAGGGCGTGGGCACGAAGACGGTGCTGCCGCAGAAGGCTTTTGCGAAGCTCACTTTCCGGCTGGTGCCGCATCAGCAACCCGACGACGTGATGGAGAAGGTGAAGGCGCATTTGCGGGCGCATTGCCCGCCGGGCGTGCGGCTCGAAATCACCGGCGGACATGCGGGCGAGCCCTACTTCACCGACCCGCAATCGGCCGATGGGCTGGCGGCGCAACGCGCCTTGCGGCGGGCTTTTCCGGGCAAGGAGGTGGCGTTGATTCGCGAGGGCGGGAGCATTCCGATCGTCAATACCTTCAAGAAGGTGCTCGGCGTGGAGACGCTCTTGCTGGGTCTCGCGCTGCCGGATTGCCGGGCGCATGCGCCGGACGAGAATTTTCCGCTGGCGAATTTCTTCGGCGGGATCGGGATGAATCGCGCGCTGCTGGAGGAACTGGCGGGTTAATCCGCCGCGTGCAGAGGCACTCAACCAACACACTACTTACGAACAAGGGGCACATGAATCGATACTTCGTCTGGATCGCGGCGCTCGCAGGGGTGGCTTTGTTTTTCGGCAATCCGGTGGAAAGCCACGCGGCGAAGAAGAAGAAAAAGCCGGTGGCAGCGTCGGCCGATGACGACGCGGCGACGCCGGCGCCGAAGCACAGCTCCACGCCGCCGTTGGATCTGCCGTTGCCCAGCAAGACGAAGACCAAGACCAAGACCGAGGAGCCCGGGGACGCAACCCCGGCGCCCAAGAAGGCCGCCGCTGGCGAGGCCACGCCGACGCCGAAGCCGGCGGAGAAGACGGAGAAGAGCACCGAGAAGACCGGCGACAAGACGGCAACCGAGGCGAAAGCAAAACCGGAGCACGCGCCCAACGCCACGGTCGAGCCGGAGGAAATCGCCGAGTTTGCGACGCAGCCGCCGCGGCTTCAGCAATTGATCCGCGACGCGATCGATCTCACGCGGCTCAATCTCACTTACACCTTTGGCAGTGCGGATCCGGACGGCGGAGGCATGGATTGTTCGGGGACGATTTATTACCTGTTGAAGGCGCACAATTTCGCGGATGTGCCGCGCGACTCGAGCGGGCAGTACTTGTGGGCGCGCCGGGGTGGCGCGTTTTTTCCGGTGGTGAGCAAGAGCGCGGAGGGTGTGGAGTTCAAGGAGTTGCTGCCGGGCGACCTGATGTTCTGGACGGGGACCTACGACACCGGCCGTGACGTGCCGATCTCGCACGTGATGATGTACTTGGGGCGCGAGAAAGGTTCGGGCAAGCGCATCATGTTTGGCGCCAGCGACGGGCGCAGCTACAACGGCGTCCAGCGCTGGGGGGTGAGTGTTTTCGATTTCAAGATGCCGGGGACGAATCCGGAAAAGGCGAAGGTGGAGTTTGTGGGATATGCGCGTGTGCCCGGCCTGCGTGGGCCGGCGCCGGCGCCCATGTTGGCGGCAGAGGACACGGCGGATGCGGCGAAGAAGGACGCGCCGGCCACGACCCCGGCGCCCAGCAAAAGCAAGAAAGGCAGCACGACGGCGGGGAAGAAAAAGAAGAAGACGCGCGACGATTAGCGGGGATCGCGCGCGGGAGAGAGGAGGAATGGGAATGATGGAAGGGGCGGAGCGGCGCTTTGCTCCAGAGCGATACGAGCTAATCGTGCGTGGAACCACGATTCCGCTTGCACTCTATTGGCGACGGCTGCTATCAACCGCCCCACATGTTGGAGGCACTGAGAAAATGGGTAAATCAAGTGATGTCCGGATCGTCGAGTGACGGGTCACTAGGCAATTTTAGCTCTTCGTGGAACAGTTCTTCGTCGTCCAGCTCATCCTCGGAGAGCAGTTCATCTCCCAGCAGTTCATCGTCGAGCGATTCGTCCTACAGCAGTTCGACTTTCAGTAGCTCGGCATTCAGCAGTTCCTCTTCCAGCCCCTCGCCGAGCAGTTCCACGTTCAGCAGTTCTTCGTCGAGCCCTTCGCCAAGCAGTTCCTCTTTCAGCAGTTCCTCGTCCAGCAGTTCTTCTTCGAGCCCTTCGCCGAGCAGTTCCTCGTCCAGTCCCTCACCGAGCAGTTCGACGTTCAGCAGCTCCGCGTGCAGCAGTTCCTCGTCGAGCCCTTCGCCGAGCAGTTCCTCTTTCAGTAGCTCGACGTTCAGCAGTTCCTCTTCCAGCCCCTCGCCGAGCAGTTCCACATTCAGCAGTTCTGCGTTCAGCAGCTCCTCGTCGAGCCCTTCACCGAGCAGTTCCTCTTTCAGTAGCCCTTGGACTATGCCCGACCCCAGTAGCTCTACTTTCAGCAGTTCTGCGTGCAGCAGTTCCTCCTCGAGCCCTTCGCCGAGCAGTTCGAACTTCAGCAGTTCCGCGTGCAGCAGTTCATCGTCAAGTCCTTCACCGAGTAGCTCTTCCTTCAGCAGCTCTTCGTCCAGTAGTTCCTCATCCAGCCCTTCGCCGAGCAGCTCGACGTTCAGCAGTTCCGCGTGCAGCAGTTCATCGTCGAGTCCTTCGCCGAGTAGCTCTTCTTTCAGCAGCTCCTCCTCAAGTAGTTCTTCATCCAGCCCATCGCCGAGCAGTTCCTCGTCGAGTAGTTCCTCATCCAGCTCTTCCCCGAGCAGTTCGAACTTCAGCAGTTCCGCGTGCAGCAGCTCATCGTCGAGCCCAAGCAGTTCCGCGTTCAGCAGTTCTTCGCCCAGCAGTTCGTCTTCCAGCCCCTCGCCGAGCAGTTCCACGTTCAGCAGCTCGGCCTTCAGCAGTTCGGCGCAGAGCAGCTCGGACAGCAGTTGGAGCAGTTTCTGACCCGGCGTTTGGCCTTCACTTTCGCGTCGGCCCCGCCTCTGCTGAGAGGTCATGCGTAAACGCCGGATGACTCCAGCCACACCTCAGGGCGGCAAATCTTCTTCCCAGCCCGCCATTCCTTCCCCGGCCGGCTCCGGCTCGCAGCCGCGGCCCCGCAAGCTCATCCTGCGCAATCACCAATCACCGGGCGACATCGTCATGCTGACCGCTGCGGTGCGCGACCTGCACGCCACGTTCCCGGGCCTGTTTCTCACCGATGTGCGCACGCCCTGCCCGGCACTGTGGGAGCACAATCCCGACATCACTCCGCTGAACGACGACGATCCCGCCGCGGAGCTGATCGAGTGTCACTACCCGCTCATCCAAAAGAGCAATCAGTACCCGTATCATTTCATCCACGGCTTCATCGAAGACTTGAGCGCGAAGGTCGGGCAGCGGATCGTGCCGGGGCTATTCAAGGGCAGCATTCACCTCGCGCCGGAAGAGAAGCACTGGATGTCGCAAGTGCAGGAAATTACCGGCGAACCGGTGCCGTTCTGGATCATCAACGCCGGTGGCAAATCGGACTATACGATCAAATGGTGGGACACGATGCGCTGGCAGCAGGTGGTGGATCACTTTCACGGGAAGATTCTTTTCGTGCAGGTGGGCGAGGCGCAGCACTGGCATCCGCCGCTGAAAGGGGTGCTCGACCTACGCGGCAAGACGGGGCTGCGGCAACTCGTGCGGCTGGTCTATCACGCCCAAGGCGTGCTCTGCCCGGTGACTATGCTGATGCACCTCGCCGCCGCGGTGGAGGTGAAAGGCGGCCGACCGAAAAACCGCGCGTGCGTGGTGGTGGCGGGCGGGCGGGAGCCGTCGCAATGGGAGGCGTATCCGCACCACCAGTTCATCCATATGAACGGGGCGCTTTTTTGCTGCGATAACGGCGGCTGCTGGAAGAGCCGGACCATCCCGCTGGGCGACGGCGACGAGAAGGACAAACACCTTTGCATCGATGTGGTCCCGGAGACGGCGCCGGGCCCGCGCAGCCTGCCGCTGCCGCGTTGCATGGACATGATCACCGCGGAGGAAGTGATCCGGCGCGTGGACCTGTACATCACCGGCGGCACGGCAAGGTACCTGGAAGCAAATGAATCCAGGATCGCCGCGGAGGCCATCGAGCGCGGGAGCCGGGAGCACCCGCCGAAAGAGCGGCAAGGCTGAGCGCGTGGCACTCGCGGCTTGCTCCCCTATCGCGAACTAGTTACCAACATCGCTCATGTCGGCACCCCAGACGAAGGTAACGGTTTTTCTGCGCGACAAGACGCTGCAAACGAAAACGCTGCCGCCCGGATCCTACGTCATCGGACAGGGAGCGGACGCGGATATCCGCATTGAGGCCGAGGGCGTGGCGGACCGGCATGCCCGGCTGAGCTTGCGGGATTCCGAGTGGAGAATTGAGGACATGGGGAGCGGGCGCGGGACGTTCGTGGACGACGAGCGAATCAAGAGCGCGACGATCGTGCAGCCCGACCAGAAGATCCGGCTCGGTGAGGCGCACGTGGAGCTCGATTGCCTGGAGGACTCGACGAGCACGTCCGCCGGCGAGGTGAAGGTGCGGCGTACTTCGAATGCGGACATGAGCAATGGGCGCAACTATATCATCTCGCGCACGGTGGCCCGCGGCGGGATGGGGGTGATCAAGAGTGCCCACGAATCGACGTTGCAGCGGGAGGTGGCGATGAAGCTGATGCTCGATGACTCGAAGCCGGCGGCGCACGATCGCTTTTGCCAGGAAGCGCAGGTCACCGCGCAACTCGAGCATCCGAACATCGTGCCCGTGCACGAGCTGGGGATCAACGAGGAGGGAAAGCCCTTTTACACGATGAAGCTGGTGCGGGGCATTGCGCTCAAGCGCGTGCTCGAGTTGCTGGCCTCCGGCGATGCGGACACGGTGCGGCAGTGGCCCTTGAGCGCGTTGCTCACGGTGTTCCAAAAGATTTGCGACGCGCTGGCGTTCGCCCATTCGAAGGCCGTGATCCATCGCGACCTGAAACCGGCAAATATCATGCTGGGTGAGTACGGCGAGGCGCTGGTCATGGACTGGGGGCTGGCCAAGCTGCTCGGGAGGGAAATGCACCGGACGGGCAAACTGCGACCGCAGCCGATTGCCGAAGTAGAAACCCACGAGCCCTCGGACGCGGATGCGACGACGATGGGGCCGACGCTCTCCGGCACGGTGATGGGGACGCCGCAGTACATGCCGCCCGAACAGGCGAATGGCGAAGTGGAGATGATGGATGAACGCACCGACATCTATTCGCTCGGCGCGATTCTCTATTACATTCTCGCCCTGCGGCCGCCGTTTCACGGGCGCAGCTCGGCGGAGATCGTGCAGAATGTGCGCGCCGGGCGCATCGTGCCCTTTGCCGAGGCGTGCGCCAAAAAACGCCTGCCGCACTGGCCGGGCGGACGCCTCCCCGAATCGCTGGCGGCGGTCGCGTTGAAAGCGATGTCGTTTGAGAGGGCGGACCGCTATCCCACGGTGAAGGCGCTGCAGGTGGAGATCCAGGCGTACCAGAACGGCTTCGCCACGAGCGCGGAAAATGCCGGCGCGTGGAAAATCCTGGGCCTCTTTCTCCGGCGCCATCGTGCGCTCTCGAGCGCGGCCGCGCTGATTCTGCTCTCGGGCGTCGTCTTCTCGATCTACCTCTTTCAAGCACGGAACCGGGCGGAGCAGGCCTCCCTCCAGGCGAGACTGGCGAAGGACGTAGCGAACAAGCAACGCGATGCCGCCGAGACGCAGCTTTATCTCTCCGACATGCTGCAAGCCGGGCGGCAGCTTTCCGACGGACGTCCCGAGACGGCGCGCCACCTTCTCCAGCGGCATCGGCTCGAGCCGAGTGGCCGGGATCTGCGCGATTGGGAGTGGTTTTACCTGGCCGGGCAGGCGAGCCAGGATCGCTTACGGGTGAATGCGCATCGCGGCGGAGTGCTCGCGCTTTCGGTGACGGCCGACGGGACACGCGTCGCCACGGGCGGCATGGATGGCGAGATCGCGCTGTGGCAGAGTCGCGGGCTGGTGCCGCAATGGCGCGTGCAGGCGCATCCCGGCGGGGTGCTCACCGTTTCCTGGAGCGGAGATGGGAAGTATCTCGCTTCGGGAGGCGCGGATGGCTTCGTGCATATCTGGGATGTCGAGGCGCACAAAAGCGTGGGCGACCTGCGCGTCGGCGTAGGTATTCCGGTGCGCAGTGTGGCGTGGCGGCCGGGCACCGATGGGCCGCCGACCCTGGCCATCGGCGGCTTGCAGCCGGAGATTCTCCTCTGGCATCCCCTCACGAATGGCGATGCCGGCCGGCCGGAGACCCTGGACAAGATCAACGGGCACGGTGTGGCCTCGCTGCACTGGTCGGCCAATGGCGCGCGGCTCGTGGCCGGGGAGATCGATGCGGGCACCACACTCGAGGTCTACGACTATGCCACGCACAACAAACCGCTCTCCATCCCGGGCGGCCCCGGCAACGACGTCTTCGCCGCCGCGCTCGATCCGGCCGGTAAATTCGCAGCCGCGGGTTCCAAGCATCTGACCGTGGCGGTATTCGAAATCGGAAAGCCAAAGCCCAACCAGAAATACTTCGCCGCCTTGCACCACGGGTTCATCAGCGCGCTCGCCTGGCGGCCGGACGGCAAGCAACTGGCGAGCGCCAGCAACGACGGCACCATCCGCATCTGCACACCATCGAACACGGCGGACATCTCCCAGGTGCTCAATGGACATTCCGGCGAGGTGAACGCGCTCGCCTGGGTCAAGCTGCCCTCGCGGGACGGCAACGCCGGTCCGATGGCGCTGTTTTCCGGTGGTTCGGATGGCACGCTGCGCACCTGGCTGCCCGGCTCGAGCGAAGATACCGCCATTAACGTCAAGCCAAACAACTGGATCGCCGCCGCACAGTGGGATCCGAGCGGCTCGCACATCGCGCTGGTCAATTTCCGGGACCGCGTTTTTCTCGCCGATCCCGTGACCGGCCTGAATGTTCCCGTTTACACCACGCACAGTAATCTCTTTGACGTCGCGTGGTCGCCGGACGGCACGCGCTTCGCCACGGCTTCCCGTGGCTCCGGCCTGGTCGAAGTGTACGACACGGCCACGGGGCGACCGCTCGGGGCCTATGCCCTGGACCAAGCCATTCGCGTGGCCTGGAGCCCCTCCGGCCGTTATTTGGCGGCGGGGGGACTGGATGCGGCGCGGATTTGGGACACGAAAAATGGCACGCTCGTGAACACCATCCTGCGGCCCACGAAAAGCCTGATCTGGTTTGCCGACGAACACCGCATCGCGCTCGGCGGGAACGATGGCGCGATCCAGGTTTGGGACGCATTCGCCGGCACGGCCCTCGCTACCTGGAAGGCGGCCTCACCAGTCGCCGTTGGCAGCGTCGTCTCGGAATATGAGCCGCCGCATGCGATCTTCGATTTCCGCTGGAGCCCCGACGGTCGCTACCTGGCTTACGGAGCACAGGACGGGCTCGCCAATGTGCTGGACGGCGAGACGGGCGCGCTGGTGCAGGAGTTTCCCGGGCACAGCAGCGGTGTCTGGCGTATCGCCTGGAGTCCCACGGGCCGGCGCCTGGCCACGGCCGGGCAGGACGGGATCGTCCGCATCTTCGCCACGGACAATGGCGGGCAGGTTGCCCAGATCACCCACGGTTTCGGCAGCTCGGAATTGGGCGCCCTCGACTGGAGCCCGGATGGACAGGAGATGCTCAGCGGCGGCTACGACGGCTTCGTGCGCGTTCGCGATGCGGCGCGCGGCGCGCGCATCGATGCGATCGACAACCTGACCGCGTTTCGAAAGGACCACCCGAAGGACCTGGAGACGCTGCGCAAGCTCGCGCGCACCTACGCGGAACTTGGCTGGGTCGACGATGCGCGCCTCACCTTCGGGCTCGTGCATAGCATCGCCCCGGACGATTCCGCGGCACGCACCGCGGCCGCGGATGCGGAAACCGCCTTCGCCCGCGCCCTGGACACGGCTTCGTCCGATTGGATGTCCTCCCCCACCCTGCTGGGGGAGAAGCGTCACTCCCTCGAATTGCTCACCAACGTGAACGATGACTGGGAAAGCGGGCAGGTCGAGCCGGCGATCGCGGCTTATCGCGAGCTCGCGCATCTTCCCAGCGCGACGGCGCTGCTGCCCTACGCCTACAGTTACTTCAGCCGGGCGGATTGGTCGGTCTCCTGGTTCACTTCCCGCACCGATCCCTTGGGCGATTTGTCCGCCTGGCGGGCGCTGGCTCATGAATCGGAAGCGGTCACCGTCAAAGTGCGGTCACTTTCGTTTCCGTACCAAGGCGGTGGACCGAAGGCGTTGCTCCTGAATTCCGAACTCTCCGATCGCGGGCCGGGCACGGATCATTTTGGCATGATCGCCACGGCGCGGATCAAATTCCCGGCCGGCAAGTGGCGCCTTCATGCCTCGGGTGCGGGCGGCGTCCGCATCCTGGCCGATGGCAAAACCCTGCTCGAGAACTGGACTAACGATGCGCCCACCGAGAAAATTGCGAACTTCGAAACGCCCGGCGGCAGCGAAGTGGAGATCGGCGTCGAGCATTTCGTGATCGCCCCCACGCCGGGCTTTCAATTCCTCATCGAGCCGCTGGAGTAGAAGGCTCAATCCAGGGTCAGCCTGCCGCCCGCTCGACCGCTGCCCGCAACGCTCCGAATCGGCTCTTGGCCGCAGCTTCGCTCACGGGCGCGCGCAGGATCTGCGTGGCGTCGCGATGCTCGATCCATTCCGCGGGCAACTCCTTGATGAAGGAACTGCCCGTGCAGGGCATGGGGCTGCCGTACTTGATACGATGCCGGCACCACGACAGGACGAGCGTCCGCCGCGCGCGGGTGATGCCCACATAAAGCAGCCGCCGCTCCTCATCCACCGTGCCTTCCACCTTCGAACGATCGTGCGGCAGCAGCCCTTCCTCGAGCCCGATCAAGTAGACGTGCGGGAACTCCAGGCCCTTCGCCGCGTGCAGCGTGATGAGCGTCACCCCCGTGCCGCGCGAGTCGTCATCATCATCCTCGCGCTCCTGTCGCAGGCTCATCTCGTCGAGGAAGCCGCGCAGCCCCTCGGACGAGCGTCCCTGGTAGTCCTCGAATGACTTCAAGAGATCCTGCAAATTCGTCTCCCGGCTCAACGCTTCCTCCGGCGTCTTGCACGTCCGGCGCAGGTCTTCGAGATAGCCCGTGTCCTTCATCATCTCGCGCAGCACGGCGGCATGATTCGACAGCGGCGTATTCAGCTTGGTCTCAAAGCCGTCGAGCAACTCGGTAAAACGATCGATCGCTTCCACCGTGCGCTTCGTCAACGTCGCGCGAAAATCTTCGCGGCGCAGCGCGTCGAAGACGCTGCACTTGTGCTCCGCGCTAAAGGCGGTCGCGCTCTCCACCGTATTCGAGCTGATCCCGCGCGCCGGCGTATTGATGATGCGCAGCAAGGAGACATCATCGTCCGTGTTCACCAGGCAATTCGCGTAGGCCAGCAGGTCCTTCACCTCGCGCCGGTCGAAGAAGCTTTTCCCGCCAATGATGCGATACGGGATGTTGAGCTGCCGCAGGTTCGTCTCCAGCAACCGCGACTGCGCATTCATGCGAAAGAGAATCGCAAAATCCTCGTGCGTCCCGTTCTCCGTCACGGTGCGCTGCGCGATTTCGTTGGCGATGAACTCTGCCTCCTGCCGGTCGTCGCTCATGCCCACGATGCGCACTTTCTCGCCGTCGCCCGCCGAACTCCACAGCTTCTTCGGGCGTCGCCGGGGATTGTTTTTAATGAGTCCGTTTGCCGCGCCGAGGATGGCATTCGTCGACCGATAATTCTGCTCCAGTTTCACCACGACCGGCTCAGGAAAATGCGCCTCGAACTCGAGGATGTTGCTCACCTCCGCGCCGCGCCAGCCGTAGATCGATTGGTCGTCGTCGCCCACCACCGCGATGTTCGGCCGGTGGCCCGCCCTGTTTTCCAGCGGCTTGGCGAGCATCGTGACCAGTTCAAGCTGCAACCGGTTGGTGTCCTGGAATTCATCCACCATCAAGTAGCGGAAGCGCCGGTGCCAGCGGTCCCGCACGTCCGGATGCTCCGCGAGCAGCTTCACCGTCAGCAGGAGCAAATCGTCAAAATCCACCGCGTTCAACGTCTTCAACTCCGATTGGTAGCGAGCGAAGACCGCGCCCGCCAGCGACTTCTCATCGCCCGGCGACGCCTCGCGCCAGCCGTTGTTCTTCGCCTTGGAAATCAGGTTCTTCGCGACGTTCGGGTCGAGCTTCTCATCCTTCGCCGCGGTGCGCGTGATGATCTTCTTGATCAGTCCCATCTGGTCGCCTTCGTCGTAGATGGAGAAATTCTTTTTCCAGCCCAGCCGCTCGATGTCCTGCCGCAGGATGCGCACACAGAGCGCATGAAAGGTGGACATCATCACCTTCTTCGCTTGCGCGGGCTCAATCATCTTCGCCAGGCGCTCACGCATTTCGTCCGCCGCCTTGTTGGTAAAGGTCACCGCTAGAATATGCGCCGGCTCCACGCCCTGCGAGATCAGGAACGCCACACGCATGGTAATCACTCGCGTTTTGCCCGTGCCGGCGCCCGCCAGGATCAGCAGTGGCCCCTCCGTCGTGCGAACGGCTTGTTCCTGTTCAGGATTGAGATCGAAAAGCGAAAAGCCGGACATAAAAGCGGGCAAAGAATGGCGTTGCGCGCGCCTCACGCAAGAGCCGTTCCGAAAAAGTTTCCGCCAGCGATTTTCCGCTTGCGAATTCCTGAACGGAAACGCCGGCGCGCTCGTTCCGATGCCGCGAGCCACGATGGTGAATACCTCGCCAACAAACGAGGTATCACTTCATCCAGTCGACTTTACCGTCGAGAGAGGTCCACCGAGCTCGCTATTTCAATCCCCGTGCAAACTCCCCGATCACCGCCGGATAAAGCTCGTGCTCGGCATTTTGAATGCGCGCGTGCAATTCCTCCGGCGTATCGCTCGGAAAAATCGGCACACGACTTTGCGCCAGCACCTCACCGGTATCCATGCCCGTATCGACGTAGTGCACCGTGCATCCCGTCTCGGTCGCCCCGGCGACCAGCGCTTGCTTCCAAGCCTCGAGACCGGGAAATGCCGGTAGCAGCGACGGATGAATATTGATGATCCGCCGCGGGAAGGCGTCGAGCAGCGGAGCCTTGATCATGCGCATCCACCCCGCCAGCACCACTAGTTCCACTCCAGCCTCGCGCAGCAGCGTCAAGATACGCTCTTCTGCCTCGGGTTCGAGTTTCGTCTTGAATTTTCCCGGGGCAACAAACTCCGCCCGCATCTTGCGCTCCCGCGCCAGCGAGAGAATCCCCGCAGTCTCCACGTCGCTGATCACAACGCCGACTTCCGCATCGAGCGCGCCGACCTTGATCGCATCCGCGATCGAGCGAAAATTCGAGCCTTTGCCCGAGCCCAGAATACCCAGCTTTAGCTTTGCCATTTTTCGATGATGCTGGTGGTCGATTTACCCGGCACGAGCGGGAGGATGCGGATCTCCGCGCCGACCGCCTCCAGGGCGCCGCGCTCCCCGGGGTCGAGGCTCTCCACGGTATAGTCGCCCCCCTTCGCATAAATTTGCGGGCGGATCATGCGGACGAGATCCGTGACCCGTTCGCTGTGAAAAATCGTCAGTCCATCCACACACCCGAGCGCGCCCAGAACCTCGGCGCGGTCCTGCTCGTTGTTGATCGGCCGCGTCGGGCCTTTCAACGCCCGCACGCTCGCGTCGCCATTCACCGCCACGAGCAACGCATCTCCCAGCGCGCGCGCGGCTTGCAGATAGCGCACATGCCCGACGTGCAACAGGTCGAAGCACCCATTGGTAAACACCAGCCGTTTCCCCGCGGCGGCGAATTCGTCGCGCAGGGCGGCCAGTTGCTCGGGCGTGTGCAATTTCGGGGTCATGCGGGGCGCACGATAACGGCGGCGCTTTCCCCGTAGCCAGCGCAAATCCGCGTGTGCTAGGTTGCGCGACCTATGCACGACCCCCGTTTCGACAAACTGGCTCACGGCCTCGTCAATTTTTCCACCAAGCTCGGCAAAGGCGAGAAAGTCCTGATCGATGCTTTCGACATCCCGCCGGAGATGTCCGTCGCGCTGATCCGCGCCGCACGCGCCGCGGGCGCCGTCCCTCTCGTGCAGGTGCACCAGTCCCGCATCTCCCGCGAAATGGCGCTCGGCGCCCAGGAAGAGCAACTTGAAGTCACCTCCACCATCCAGCTCGCGCAGATGAAAAAGATGGACGCCTACATCGCCGTGCGCGGTGGGGACAACATCACCGAGCTCTCGGATGTGCCGCCGGAGAAGATGAAGCTCCTCTCGAAAAAGATGAAGCCGGTGCTCGACTGGCGCGTGAAGAAGACCCGCTGGTGTGTGCTGCGCTGGCCGTCGCCCAGCATGGCGCAGAGCGCGGGCATGAGCACCGAGGCGTTCGAGAAATTCTTCTTCGATGTCTGCACGCTCAATTACGCCAAGATGCAGCCCGGCATGAAGGCCCTGAAGGCGGCGATGGAAGAAACCGACCACGTTGAGATCAAAGGCCCCGGCACCGACCTGCGCTTTTCCATCAAGGGCATCAAGGCCGTCCCTTGCGGCGGCACGCACAACATCCCCGATGGCGAAGTCTTCACCGCGCCCGTGCGCAACTCCGTGCAAGGCGTCGTGACCTACAACGCGCCGACCATCTACCAGGGCACCGCTTTCGATAGCGTGCGCCTGGAATTCAAGGACGGCAAAATCGTCAACGCCACGGCCAACAATACCGAGAAGCTCAACGCTATTCTCGATAGTGATGCCGGCGCGCGTTACATCGGCGAATTCGCCATCGGCTTCAATCCCTACATCCTGCAACCGATGCGCGACATTCTCTTCGACGAGAAGATCAACGGCTCCTTTCACTTCACGCCCGGCCAATGCTACGAGGAAACGGAGAATGGCAATCGCTCGCAGGTCCACTGGGATCTCGTGAACATCCAGCGCGAAGACTACGGCGGCGGCATGATCCTGTTCGACGGCAAGCTCATCCGCGAAAATGGCCGGTTCATTCCCAAGCCGCTCCAGGCCTTGAATCCCGAGCGCCTGAAGTAAGTCGCGCCGCCCGCATCCCCCATGAACGCACCGCGCTTTGCGTCCGCGATGCTGGCCTTGCTCATGGGCGTATCGATCGTGCCGTCGCACGCGGAGGAATCCAGCTCGTGGCTCGCGGAGCTGCTGAATCCCGAGCTGCGGCGCATCGTGCAACAGCGCACGGCTTACGAACGCGAGCTCTCCAAGCTCGGCACGCCGGTCGTGGGGCTCACCGCGGAGCAACTCGGTTATCAGCACCCGCGGCTCGATGCGCCCCCGCTCAATCCCGGCTGGGTGCAGGTCGATCTGCGCTCCACGCAACCGATCGATTGGATCGCCCTCGTCCCCGCGCAGCTCGACTTTCAATCCGTCGATCGCACCGCCTACGGTTTCCCTAAGCGCTTTCGTGTCGACGTTTCCGACGATCGCGAATTCATCACCTTCACCACCGTCGCGAATTTCACGGAGTCCGATTTTCCCGATCCCGGCGTCGCGCCCGTGGCAGTGAAACTCGCGGGACAAAATGCGCGCTACGTTCGCGTCACCGTCACTAAATTCGCGCTCGAGAATGGCCAGTATTTCTTCGCGCTCTCCGAGCTCATGATCCTCTCCGGCAATCGCAACATTGCCATCAACCGCCCGGTCAGTGTCTCGGGCCGCTATGAATTGCCGCCGCGCTGGTCGCAGCAATATCTCGTCGACGGCCGCACCCCGCTCGGCCCGCCGATCCGCCGCGAACTGCTCAGCTACGACGGCCTTTTCGCCGACATGCCACGCGACAATTCACCCGCCGTCATGCAGGTCGACCTCGGGCGTACCTTCGAGTTGCAAGAAGTGCGCCTGCACCCCGTCCACGCGCGCATCGGCGCCGACGTGCCAGGCTTCGCCTTTCCGAAAGCCTTCCGCATCGAAGCCAGCGCCGACGCCAAATTCACCACACCAGTCACCCTCTTCGAGAGCCTCGATTTTTCCAACCCGGGCAACAACCCCGTCACGCTGCCCGTCAGCGGCCAGGCGCGCGCCGTGCGGGTCGTCTTTCTCAGCCCTTCCACCAGCGGCCCGCAACGGCGCTTCGGACTCTCGGAACTCGAAGTCTACGCCGGTGGCGTGAACGTCGCGCGCCAGGGCACCGTCACCGCCACGCCGGACATCACCAACTTGCTGAGTAGAAACTGGCCGCGCTCCCTGCTCATCGACGGCTTCACCAGCTACGGCCAGTTGATGGAATTGCCCGACTGGCTGGCCATGTGGACGCGCCGTCGCGAATTGCAAAGCGATCTCGCCACGCTGGCCTTGCGCAGCGCCGCCCAAGGCCAGCGCAGCCTCGATCGCGGGCTGCGCGTCCTCGGCCTCATCGCCGCGGCGCTGGCGCTCGGCGCGTTTGTCCTTTCGATCCGCTCGCGGCAGCGCCGCAAAAACGAAATCGAGGAACTACGCATGCGCCTCGCCCGCGACTTGCACGATGAAATCGGCAGCAACCTCGCGAGCCTCGCTGTCACCGGGGAACTCGCCGCGGAAAACGCCGCCGACGACACGCGCGAAGATTGGCGCGAAGTCCAGCGTGTGAGCCGCGAGAGCATGGAAGCCATGCGCGAAGTACTCTGGGTGCTCGGCGCGCGCGAAGAAGCCGGCCTCGACCTCGCCACCCGTCTCCAGCGCACCGCCCAGCGTATGCTCGCCCGGCAGACGATCCACTGGCAGGCCCCGCCGGAGAATCCGCCGACCGACTGGCCTGCGGAGGCCCGCCGCGAAGTCTTTCTCTTCTTCAAGGAAACCCTCGCCAACATCGTCCGCCACTCGCGCGCCAAGCACGTCGAACTCCGCGCCCAGATCGAAAACCGCGAATTCATCCTTACCATCCACGACGACGGCGTCGGCTTCGACCCCACCCACGTCCGCGAAGGCATCGGTCTCAAAAACATGCGCGAACGCGCCCGCGACCTGGATGGTCAGGTCAGCATCGTTTCTTCGCCCGAGGCCGGAACCACCATCTCCCTTCGCGCGCCCGTCTGAACTCTCCGTCCCGTCGCTCTCGATGGACATTCAGGTTACGAGTATGCGTAAGATCAAGTGTGTCACCCGGGAGCTTCTCGAAAATGGGGTGACATTCGTGCCTCAATGCGCGACCTGTAAAACAATCGCCCATGCCACACGTCTGGATCGTAGAAGATAATGCCGCCTTTCGCCGCGCCGCCACGCGCGCCCTGTCCTCGCGCAGTACTTTCTGCGGCGTGCGCGCCTTCGAGCGTTGCGAAGACGCCCTCGAAGCCCTGCCCACAGCCGATCCCAAGCCCGAAGTCATCCTCCTCGATGTCGGCCTGCCCGGCATGGATGGCCTGCAAGGCATCCGCGAATTCAAAGCCGTGCTCCCCGATTGCGCCATGCTCGTCCTCACCGTCTTCGAGGACGACGACAAGATTTTCCGCGCCATCCTCGCCGGCGCGTCCGGCTACCTGCTGAAGTCCGAGCCCATGGCCCGCGTCGCCGAAGCCATCGAGCAAGCCCTCGCCGGCGGTTCGCCCATGAACCCTCGCGTCGCCCGCCGCGTGCTCGACATGTTTTCCAAGCTCAACCCCGAGAAGAAAGATTACGGCCTCACCGAACGCGAAACCGCCGTCCTCGAACTCATGGTCGAAGGCCTCGGCAAAAAGCAAATCGCCGACCGCCTCGACTTGAACCAGCACACCACCGATTACGTGATGCGCTGCATTTACAAAAAGCTTCACGTCAACGGCATGACCGCCGCCGTCTCCATCGCGCTGAAGGAAGGTCTGATCGCGCGGTAGGGAGGCTGCGCCGTTACGCGCTCTCGTAAATTGCGCCCCACCCCCGAGCGCCCCAAGATGCGCGCGATGCTTCGCCGTCGCCTCCCCCACTACGCTCCCATCCTGATCTGGCTCGCCGCCAGCGCCTTGGGGCATGCCGCCAACTCGGGGACCGTCGACTTCAATCGCGACATCCAGCCGATCCTCTCGGAAAACTGCTACCACTGCCACGGCCCCGACGAGCACGCCCGCAAGGCCAAGCTGCGGCTCGACCGCAAGGAATGCGCTTACGGCAAAAACGAAGATGGCCGCTCCATCGTCGCCCCCGGCAAGCCCGACGATAGCGAGCTGATCTCGCGCATCTTCAGTACCGACAAGGACGAAGTGATGCCGACGCCGAAGTCGAATCGTAAGCTCACCGATGCGCAACGTACGCTGCTCAAGAAATGGGTCGAGCAAGGCGCACCTTGGGCGGAACACTGGGCCTTCATTGCGCCGAAGAAAGGCGAAGTTCCCAAGCCCGACCCCGCGCTCGGCACCGTGCGCAACGTGATCGATGCTTTCGTGCTCGATCATCTCGCCGCGGAAAAACTCCAGCAAGCGCCCGAGGCCGACAAAGCGCGCCTGCTCCGCCGCGTTACGCTCGACCTCACCGGCCTGCCGCCGACCCCGCAGGAACTCGACGCCTTTCTCGCGGACCCATCTCCAGACGCCTACGAAAAGAACGTCGACCGCCTGCTCGCCTCCCCGCGCTACGGCGAGCGCATGGTGTGGGAATGGCTCGACGCCGCGCGCTACGCCGACACCAACGGCTACCAGGGCGACCCCACGCGCGCCATGTGGTACTGGCGTGACTGGGTCATCAAGGCGCTGAACGACAACAAGCCGTTCGACCAGTTCACCGTCGAGCAACTGGCCGGCGATCTTCTGCCCGAGCCCACGCGCGACCAGCTTATCGCCACCGGTTTTCACCGCAATCACATGATCAACGGCGAGGGCGGCCGCATCCCCGAGGAGTCGCGCGTGGATTACGTCATGGACCGCGTCGAGACCACCGGCACCGTGTGGATGGGACTCACCTTCAATTGCTGCCGCTGCCACGACCACAAGTTCGACCCGATCAAGCAGCGCGAATACTACCAGCTCAGCGCCTACTTCAATTCCATCGAGGAGACCGGCGGCAACGACGCGGGCGGCTACGCCAAGCCGATCATCAGCCTCGCCACGCCCGAGCAACAGGCGAAGACGGACGCGGCCAAACTCGTCGAGACCGAGGCCAACAAGGAGCGCGATCAACTTCAGAAAGATCTGCTCAAGCAGCAGACCGCGTGGGAACAATCAATCCGCAGCGACAACGCGAAATTAGCCGAGGTCGAATGGCAGACCCTCGTCCCCAGCGAAGCCTCCAGCGAAAAAGGCGCGACCCTCACCAAACAGCCCGACGGCTCCATCCTTGTCAGCGGCACCAATCCCGACACCGACGATTTCATCATCATCGCCAGTACCGCGCTCCGCGGCCCGACCGCCGTCCGACTCGAGGTGCTGCCCGATGATTCCCTCGCCAGCAGCGGTCCCGGCCGCGCGCCCAATGGCAGTTGGGTCATGACCGAATTCAAGATGCTCGGCGAAGGCAAACCAGTGGAACTGGTGCCCGCCCGCGCGGATTTCGAACAGCCCGGCTGGCCGCTGGCCAATGCGCTCGACGGCAAGGACGACACTGGCTGGGGCACCTGGCCGCAAGTGGGCAAGACGCATGAGGCGATCTTCGAAATGAAGACGCCCTTCCGGCCACGGTCGTCGTTCGATTTCCGCCAGGATGTGCTCATGTCCTTCCGGCTCCAGTTCCGGTCGAAGTTCAAGCAGCACACCATCGGCAAATTCCGCCTCTCGATCACCAACTCGCCGACCGTCCTGCTGCGCCCTGTTCCCGACGACGTGAAGGCCGCCGTCGCCATTGACGCCGCCCAGCGCAACGACCCGCAAAAGAAAGTGATCGCCGATTTCTACCTGGCCAGCGAGCCGCGCCTCATCGACGCGAAGAAGAAAGCCGACGAAGCCAAGGCCGCCCGGGAAAAAGTGGAGCGCGAAGCGCCGCGCACCATGGTCATGCACGACCGCGCGCAGCCGCGCGAAACCTTCATCCTCGTCAAGGGCGCCTACGACAAATACGCCGACAAGGTCGGCTTCGGCACGCCCGCGGTGCTGCCACCGTTGCCCGCCGACGCTCCCGAAAACCGCCTCGCCCTCGCCCGCTGGCTCGTCTCGCCTGAACACCCGCTCACCGCCCGCGTGACCGTGAATCGTTACTGGCAGATGTTCTTCGGGCGCGGGATGGTGAAGACCACCGAGGACTTCGGCGTGCAGGGCGAGAAGCCCACCCATCCCGAGCTCTTCGACTGGCTGGCGCGCGAGTTCATCGACAGCGGCTGGGACGTGAAACACGTGATGCGCCTCATCGTCACCAGCGCCACCTACCGGCAGTCGTCCATCGTGCCGCCCGGCATGGCCGAGCGCGATCCGGAAAACAAGCTGCTCGCCCGCGGCCCGCGCTTCCGCATCCCGAGTTGGATGCTGCGCGACCAGGCGCTCGCCGCTTCTGGCCTGCTCGTCGATAAGCTCGGCGGCCCGCCGGTGAAAGTCTATCAACCGCTCAACATCTGGGAGGACGCGACCTTCGGGCAGATCAAGTTCACGCAAGACCACGGCGAAGCGCTCTACCGCCGCAGCCTCTACATCTTCTGGCGGCGCATCGTCGCGCCCACCATGTTCTTCGACGTGGCCAACCGCCAGCAATGCACCGTGAAAGCCGGCCGCACCAACACGCCGCTGCACGCGCTGGTCACGATGAACGACGTCACCTACGTCGAAGCCGCCCGCGCCCTCGGCGAGCGCATGCTCAAGCAAGGCGGCAGCGACGACTCCAAGCGCCTCGCCTACGGCTTCCGCCTCTGCACGTCGCGCCTGCCCACGGAGAAGGAAGCGGCGCTGCTCGCCGCCTCGCTCGCCCGCTTCCGCCAGCAATACTCCACGGACGAAGAGGCGGCGAAAAAGCTCATCGTCGCCGGCGAATCCAAGCCCGACCCCAATCTCCCCGCCCCCGAGCTCGCCGCCCATACCAGCCTCGCCATGCTGCTGCTCAATCTCGACGAGACTCTTACGAAGGAATAGCCGCCCCCGCGGTTAACCCTGCATGCGCCTTTCACGGTTCCTCCCCATTCTGCTGCTCTGCCATTGCGTCTTCGCGAGCGTTTGCCACGCCGAAGACACGAAGGGTAAATTCATCCTCACCGTCCTCAACATCCCCGATGTCCAGCGCGGCGCCGGCCTGGCCATCGTCCTGCAAATGCCCGGCGGGCAGACCTGGCTCTACGATACAGGCTCCGGCTACCCCGCCGAACAAGGCTGGGCCGGTGACTTCAACACGGGGCGCGATCTCATCGTGCCCTTCCTGAAAGAGCGCGGCATCACCGAGCTGGAAGGCGTCCTCATCAGCCACGCCCACTACGATCACTTCGGCGGTCTCATCTGGTTGAAGGACAATTTTCCGGTGAAGCACCTCATCGATTCCGGCTATGAATTTCCCGGCATCAGCAGCCCGAATTATTCCGGCGAACTGCGCCACTATTCCCTCCTGCGCGATGAATTCAAAAAGCGCGGCATCTACCGCGAGGCACACGCCGGCGATCAACTCCTGCTCGACGATCAACTCCAGATCGAAGTGCTCGCGCCACCGAAAGGATTCTTCGCCAACCCCGAGGGCGCCGTGCGCGCCCCGAACGACCCGCCCGCGCACTACCTCGTCAACTCCAACTCCCTCGGCATCCGCATCCAGCACGGCAGCGTCGTCTTCTACCTTCCCGGCGACATTCAGAGCGAAGACATCGATATGAGCCTGTTGCCCTCGCTCGACCTGGCGAAGATCAAATGCAACGTCCTCATCGCCCCGGGGCATGGCATCCACGGCTCGGTCAAGTTTGCCGAGGCCACGCACCCCGAAGTCTCCATCGCCAGCGCCTTCCCCCGCTACGCCCGCGGCCTCAAGAGCACGCCGGAGTTGCGGGCCGTCGGCGCCAAGACCTACGTCACCGGCCTGAACGGCTGGGTCCGCGTGACATCGGATGGGAAGACCTACACCACCGAAGCCGAACACCCAGATGCGAAGTGATCGCGAACTATAAACGCGCGATCAACGGCAGAGGTGCTCCCACCCCTTACGTCACGCAATCCCGTAACTAGCCTTCCCGCACGGTGATGATTAACTCCCCACCAGCCACCCGTTCATGACCCCCGTCCAGCAACGCGCCGCCTACCTCACCCGCCGCCAGTTCTTCTCGAAGACGGCCACGGGCATCGGTGGCCTCGCCCTGGCTGACCTCATGACCCGCGACGGCCTGGGAGCGATCGCGACGGGCGCAAACCCCGGCCACCGCGTCGGCGGCCTCGAAGGCCTCCCCCATTTTCCACCCAAGGCCAAGCACGTCATCTACCTGCTCCAGAATGGCGGGCCGCCCCATCTCGACACGTTCGACTACAAGCCACAGATGGACCAGTTCCGCGGACAGGAAATCCCCGCCTCCATTCTCGGCGACAAGCGTTTCTCCACGATGACGCAAAACGTGAAGCAGAAGCTCGTGCTGCCGCATTTCACCGGCTTCCAGCAGCACGGCAGCAGCGGCGCGTGGGTCTGCGATTTCATGCCGCACACGGCGGGGATCGTGGACGACCTGTGCTTCATCAAGTCGATGCATACTGGCGCCGTGAATCACGCGCCCGCCATCTCCTTTTTCCTCACCGGCGCCGAGCAACCCGGCCGCCCCAGCATGGGCGCCTGGGCCACTTACGGCCTCGGCACCGATAGCGACGACGTCCCTGGCTTCGTCGTCATGACCTCCCGCGACAAGGAAGCGTCCTGCGGACAAATCTTCTACGACTTCTATTGGAGCTCCGGCTTCCTGCCGTCGAAATTCCAGGGCGTGCGTTTCCGCGGCAGTGGCGACCCGGTTCTGTATCTCTCGAACCCCGACGGCATGTCGCGCGAAGTGCGCCGCGGCCTGCTCGACGACCTCGCCAAGCTCAACGAGCAGCACTACGCGGAATTTGCCGACCCGGAAATTCAGACGCGTATCACCCAGTACGAGATGGCCTACAAGATGCAGGCCAGCGTCCCCGATCTCATCGACTTCAAGCAGGAGTCGCCCGAAACCTTGGAAATGTACGGCCCCGATGTCATGCGCCAGGGCAGCTTCGCCTACAACTGCCTCATGGCCCGACGCCTCGTGGAGCGCGGCGTGCGTTTCGTGCAGTGCTTCCACGCCGGCTGGGACCATCACAACAATCTCTCCACGCAATTCCAGATCCAGTGCCGCGACACCGACCAACCCAGCGCCGCACTCGTCAAGGATCTAAAGCAACGCGGCCTGCTTGAGGACACGCTCGTCATCTGGGGTGGTGAATTTGGCCGCACGCCATTCATCCAGGGCGACATCAACGACACCAAACGCTGGGGCCGCGATCATCACCCCTACGCCTTCACCGTCTGGATGGCCGGCGCCGGGGTGAAGCCCGGCATCAGCTACGGCGAGTCCGATGACTTCGCCTTCAACGTCGTCAAAGACCCTGTCGATGTGCACGACTTCCAGGCCACCGTCATGCATCTGTTAGGCATCGACCACGAACGCCTCACCTTCCGCTTCCAAGGCCGCCAATTCCGGCTGACGGACGTGCACGGCAAGGTAGTAGAAGCCGTCCTCGCGTAGCGCGAGCGCCAAAAAAAGCCCGTCATCCTGAGCTTGCGAAGGACCTCTGAGTTCGCTCTGGCATCTTGCACACTGCCGTCGTCACAAGCGCAGCGTAGTCCTTCTGCCAGACGGGTGAGGAAAGGCAGATATCAGAGGTGCTTCGCAAGCTCAGCATGACGGGCGTGTTTTTTCGCTCCCGCCACGGGCCCCCGATCACTCCCACGCACACAGCGACTCGACGTAAGCCGCCGATCCATCCCGCAGCCACCCGTCAAGCTGCGCCTGGTCCTTGAGCTGCTGCCCGCGCCGCCGCGGGACGACCACAAAACGCGAATCGATCTCCGGCAACGCCGACATATCGCCCCACAGCTTTTCAAACTGGGTCACCGGAAAAATGTCCTCCTGCCCATGTCCCCAGCGCTTCTTCACGTCCTTCAGCGTCACATACGTCGGCATCTTCGCCGCGAGGTTGCGAATCGCGGTGGTAATCTTCTCCTCCGCATTCGCCTCCGACGCAAAGTCGGCACGGGTGAGACCAAAGGCTTCCAGCAACCGGTCAAGATCGATCCACGTGGTCAGCGTGTTGTAGTAGGTCAGCGCAAACTCCGCTTCCTCGCGCGGCATAGCCAGGCCTTCGACGAGCCGGGGCCGTCCATTCACCCGGGCCAGCCCACCGCCACGATCTTCCAGCCGTCGCGTGATGACCTCGAAAGTCAGCGCCGCCCCGCCGCCCAGATGCTGCCCGAGCAAAACGGGATCCACATCCGCGCCGAGCGTGTCGATGTTATGCAGCAGGAGCGTCTTCAATTGCGGCCGCTGCGCGAGCAGCTGCGCCAGCGTGCCGTTGCGAAACAGATTCGGGACCTCAAACCAATGGCCCACCGGATGCAAACATTGCAGCGGCAGATTGTCCGTGTAATCGCTGGCCTCACCCGCCCCGCGCGCCCAACCGATCAGCGCCGTGCGCAGACTCTCCCGCACCTTCTGCTGCTGCTCGTCGAGCATCTGCTGCGGCATCTCCTCCCACGCAAAGCGCAGATCGCGCTCCGTCGGCACCATGCGCAACCCGACGCTCTTGCCTCGCGAGAGCAGGAGCGGGCCTTCATAAGCATAGTCGGCATGCGCCGCCAGAAACGAGGCCGTGGGCTCGTGCGTGAGATAGCTCGTGGTGAAAATGTGCGGCAAGTTCGCGCCCGCGAGCCGCGAGATGCGGCGCGACTTGGCGAGATGCGTCTCCAGAAAGGTGCGATGCCGCCCGCCCAGTTTGGCAAAAGGATGCAAGGCCTTGACGACACCCGCGCCCTGCGTCCAGCGCGAGCCGGCACCCGCGGCCAGGCTCACCACCGCGACCTCGCCATTTTGCAACGCTGCCAATCCACGCGCTTTCCAGTCCGCATCCTGTTTGCCCGCGAGGTCCACCACATCCTCCGCGCGCACGTCTTCGATCACGGCATTCGCCGGGAGTCGGTTCTGTGCCAGGCCGATCCGCCCCTCTCGCAGGTGCGCGCGAATTTGCTCATGCTGCCTCGCGTCGAAGCCATTCATCTCCAGCAACCCGGCCAGCGACTCGTTCGTCGCGTCCGACTTCCCCCGCGGGAGCATCGCGTCAAATAACGTCTGCACCATGCCACGCAGCTCCGGCCGCGTGCGGCAGGCCAGGCCGAATTTATCGAGTTCCGCCCGCCGCAACGAGGAGAGCGTCCGCTGGTCCTGGCGCAGCAGTTCCGGCACGGTCAGCGCGTAATAGCCCGAGGGCATGAGCCCATTCGTGCCGACGAGCAGGTCCGCAAAGGTACCGTTCTCATTGATCGCAAAATCATAGACCACCGGCTCCATCGCGAAAGGCAGCGCGTGCTGCAACTCCTGTTTCGTCGCACTCATGATCTCCTGCAGACGCTGCTGCGCCTCGCTCTTGCGCGCCGGGGCAAAGATGAAGCCCATGCCGCCGCCGCTCATGCCACCGAGCATCCAGAATCCCCAAAAGTCCGCGCCGAATTCCGCGCGCACCTGCTCGATGAGCCGCTCGGTGTAATAGGTCGAGGCCCACGGGATGATTGCCTGGATCGGGCCTTGAAAATTACGCGTCGTCACCGCGCCCACCCGGGCGATATCGCCATCGCGCAACGCATCGAGCACTTGCGCGAGGATACCCAGCGCCTCCTGCCGCCCCTGCCACTCGGGACCCGAGCGCAGCAGATACTTCTCCGTCACCATCTCGAGAATGGGACCGACATTCTGCGCCATGCCCCCGTGCACCAGCACGAGTGAATCCTGCAAAAGCTGGCGGGACTCTGCGGAAATCTCGTCCCGCTCGAAAACGTGATGCGAAGGCATGAGCCTTCCGCGCGAGATGCCATGCTCCGGATCACCCGCTTCCGCCACCACGCCCTGGATCAACTTGATGCCCGGCCAGACGCCACCCGAGTCCTGCCAGCCACCGCCGCTACCGCCAATCCATTCGCCGAGCAATGCCCGGGCGAGGACCAACCGGCGTTCGCTTTCCCGCAGCGGCCCAGTCAGCGACTCCGCCTGTCCGGTCGCCCTCATCAGCACACCGATCAACGCCGCGAGCAGGTTGGTGGAAACGGCCAGGCGCGAACCTTTCGGAATGTCATTCACCGAGGAAACCAGCTCGAGCCCGCGGCCCGGCCCGAGCATCTCCGCCAGCAAATCGGCGAGGCTTTGCCCCGAGCCTTCGATCCCTGGCGGCACGAGCCCCGAGGCGATTACCGCCGCTTTCAGCAAACCCAGATAGTCTTTCGCAAAATCAAACACTTCCGCCAGATCCGAGATATCCGCGCGCGCCCCGAGATCGACGCTCACCAGCCGCAACACCGGCTCCTCGATGACCCGCAACCACGCGCTCACCGGCGGCTGCGTCGTCGTATCACGACCGTGGACGCCGAGGTCGACCGACACGTTCAGCACCTTCGCGCCTTCGGGGTAATCCATCCCGAGAAAGAAGATGTCGCTCCAGGCCGAGTGCGTGAGATCCATCCGCACCGGCGTGCGCTCGCGCAGGATCGGCAGCGAACCATCCGCCGCCTTGGTCAGCATCTCGCGCCGCACGCGTAAGGGCTGGTCCTTCGGATGCCCCATGCGAAACATCCATTGATTGCCACGCACCGTGCGCACGCTGCGCCGGACCTGATCCGCGAGCGTCTGGAAGGCGAGGCGATGATACGCCGCGGCCAGCGCACTGCTCAGCGCGTCGCTGGGCCCATCGGCCTTTTGCCCGGCGGAGAAGATCTCGATCGCTTCTTCAAACCGCCGCTGGAGCAACTGCTCGTAACCGTGAAAGGGAATCTGCCCACCGGACTTCAGCTCCGCGCGTTCCGGCAGATGGAAGCGATGGATGGCGTAGAGGAAGAATAGCGCGCGCACGCGTTCGTAGAGGTTATCGCTCTGCCGCCGAAAGGCATCGAGCGCCGCGCACTCCGCCAGCAACGCGGCAAAGGAAGCCGCCCGGCAAATCGCGTCGAGCGAACGGTTGCGCACTGCGTCGTCGCGCGAGCTGATGATTTCGATGAGGCCGAGAGACATCGTGCGATCAGTTCGTCGCCAGCAATTCCACCAGGCCGCGCAACACTTCATCGCGGTCGCGGCCGGAAAGCGCGAGCGCGAGTTGCGCGGTGAGCAGGCCGTACTTAACGCCGAAGTCGTAACGGCGCCCGGCGAGCTCCGCAGCGAGGTAGCGTTCGTTTTCGGCCAGCCGGGCGAGCGCGGTGCGGAAATTGACGGTTTCGTTTTCCGCAAACAGCTCGCCGAGGATGCGCTGCACCGCCGGGGTCAGCACGTGCATGCCGAAAAAGCAGAGATAATAGCCCGCGCGCAGGCCGGGGACGTCGAGCTTTTGCTCCGCCTCGGTGGGTGTCGGCTTTTCGAGCACGGCCTCGACTTGATACAAATGTTGGGCCGCATTCACGAGCTGGCCACCGACCGCTCCGTAGTAGGGCAGCTTGCTTTCATGCGTCGATTGCACCGCGGAGACCGCGCAATTCTCCGTGCGCGCGATCTCCACAAGCTGTTGCGCGCAGCCCTTGTCCGTGGCGCTGAGATAAAGATGATCGCCCACGAGCAGCAGAAACGGATCGCCTTCGCAAAACTCCGCCGCCGAGAGGATGGCGTGCGCGTAGCCGCGCGGTTGCTGTTGCTCAATGAAGGTCAGCCGATTCGCCAGCCCACCGGCCGCCACGCGATAGGCTTCCTCATCGCCGGGACTGATCACTACCCCGATCTTCTCGATCCCCGCCGAGAGGATTTCCTCGATGATGATGGCGAGCGCCGTCTTCGTCACCCCGTCGCGGTCCACGAGCGACTGCAGCGGCAGCGTGCGTTGATTTTTGCCGGCAGCGGTGATGAGGGCCTTGCGGATGTCCATGGGAAGGACGGGCAGGATTCCGAAAATAGCGGGGAGCGTCAACGCAGCTTAAAGAGGCAGGCCGTTCTCCATTCCCGACGAAATATTTCGCAATGCGGCCCATGGAGCCAATGGAGCAATGCACTTTTTGAGCCTAGGTGGGCTACAATGCGCGCATGAACTGGACAACCCGGACTGCCCCCGATTCCAAGGAATGCCACGGCGACCCACCTCCGAAGGGGAGCGAACTGGGCCACCCACGAGGTCCGGGTTCCTTTCTGGGCAATTTTCAATTCCCGAACGGATTTAAGGTGCCTTAACCCGGATATTTCACGCTTTGAAATTCTCGCGTCGGCAGC
>NZ_JBDUCX010000192.1:0-13296 GCF_040003245.1 Chthoniobacter sp. | reverse complement strand
CTCGCCAAGACGCAGGCCGCGCTGGTCCAGCGCGGGCGCGCGGACCAGGCAGCGAATGTGCAGAAGGAGCGCGACCAGCTTCGCGAGTCGTGGTTGCAGCCACCGGTCGTGATTACGACGGCGCTCCCCCACGTCACGATTCCGGCCGCGACTCCGGCGAAAATCGCACTGAAGCAAATCGTCGCGAAGCTCGTGGAACTCAATGCCAACGTGACGGTGAAGCTCGGCAAAAGCGAGACGGTGGTGCTTAAGTCGGAAACGGAAGTGGGCGACGAGAAATTCACCATCACTCGAGTCGAGTTTCGCGCGCGCAAGCTCGACGAAACCCCGCTCGTCACCGCCGACTACGACATCCTCGATTCCTTGAGCGACGTGCCGGAGCTCGTCCTCGCGGGCGTGGCGGTGAAGGACTCGGTGATGGAAAAGCTTCGCCCCTTTCGCGCGTTGCGGAGTCTCGCGCTGAATGGCGCGAAGCCTTCGCCCGCCGGCTATGCCGTCCTGCCCACGTTGCCGGAATTGCGCGAACTGCAACTGAACGACTCCGACACGAATGACGAGGCGATGAAAACGGTCATGCAATGCCACAAGCTCCAGCGCTTGCACCTCGCCAGTCTGCCGATTACCGACGCCGCCCTCGCGGACATCGGCAAGCTCAATGCGCTCGAGGAACTGCAATTGAGCGGACCCAATAAACTCGAATCCCCGGGCTTTGCGCACTTTGGGGAGTGCCGCGCGCTGAAGCGCATTTATTTGAGCGGTTTCTTCGTCCTTTCGGGCATGGTGGAGCACCTCGGACATTGCAAAAACCTGGAGACCCTCTCGCTGCCGGGCACCGGGTTGAAAGACGCCGATGTCGTGCCGCTCGGCACCTTGGCAAAACTCAAGGCACTCGACTTGAACGGATCCAAAGTCACCGGCACCGCCTTTGCCACCTGGCCGCAGCGCCCGGAGATCACTTCGCTGAATCTGAGCAATGCCGGGGGCGTGAATGACACCATCTGCAAGTCCATCGAACACACTTTTCCCAAGCTGCAGAGTCTCACGGTGAAGCTCGCGGCTGCCGGCTTCAGTCCGGAGGGGGCCGCGGGGCTGGCGCGCCTGCGCGACCTGCGCGACCTGCGCCTGGAAGGCGATGGCATCAATGATGACGTCGTCGCGGAACTGGCGCACTGCGACTTGCTTACCAACCTGTCCATCACCGACGCCCAAGTCACCGACGCCGGCGCAGCTTCGCTCGTCCGCCTCAAGAATCTCACCGACCTCAGCCTCGATCTTCCACCGATCACCGACGCCGCGCTGAAGTCCTTTGCCCGCTCCAAGTCGCTGAAGACGATCCATATTGGCAAGGACGCCGTGCCGGAGACAGAATTCAAGTTCTTGAAAAGCGCTCCCAACGTGACCGCGATCCGGCCGGAGGGATAGCGTTTTGACGGTCAGGTTTCGCCGGGGTTCCTACGTCCGCCGCGGGGAGCGCCTGCGAAATTTATTTGAACTGAGTTGCGCGACGGTTCGTACTCGCGCTGCGAAGCCGATCTTACATTGTTATGAAAACTATCTTCGTCCTGCTCATTCTCGGCATACTCTTCGGTATCACCGCATGCAGCTCCGAGCCGTCCACCAATCCGAATCCCCGGCGCACTTTCGACGCGCAATCGGGCAACTTCGAGGGGCCTTCGCCGCTGCCCGGCAATAACGGCTCCGGCAGCCGCTACTAAGCGGGAAGGGTGCGTGCGTTCCTCGGGTCGGCAGGGCATTCTCCCCGGCCGGTTTCGTATTATCACGGCGGTTCTGTCTCGCCAGTGTGACGGGAAGTTGGTTTATACGGGCCGAGTTCCATGCCGGAGGAAAACGAACCCGCACAGTCACCGCCGCCGGAGCAGTCCACTCTGCTCGGCAATGTCGCGCCGGATGAGATGCTGGCGCGCGGCATGCAGTCGGTGAGGATGACCAGCGGCGCCACTGGAACGTGGCAGCCGCCAGCCATGGAGGAATGCGCCCGGCTTTTCCCGGGCTACGAAGTGCTCCGGTTGCTGGGCCGCGGCGGAATGGGCGCGGTTTACCAGGCGCGGCAGATCGAACTCGACCGCCTTGTCGCCATCAAGCTCCTGCCGCTTGAGATCAGCGTGGACAAGGACTTTGCCGACCGCTTTCGCCGCGAGGCTCGCGCCATGGCCAAGCTCAACCATCCGAACATCATCGCGGTCTACGATTTCGGCACCACCCAAGAAGGCCATCTCTTCTTCGTCATGGAATTCGTCGAGGGGGCGAATCTCTACGACATCATCCACCAAGTCGGCCTCGATGGCGACCAGTCGCTTTCCATCGTGGAGCAAGTCTGCACCGCGCTCGCCTATGCGCATGGCAAGGGCATCGTCCACCGTGACATCAAGCCGGCCAATGTGATGATCGACACCGAGAGCCACGTGAAGGTCGCCGATTTCGGTCTCGCGCGGCTCACCGACCCGGGCGCCATGGATCTCGGCCACACCATGACCGGCACCGTGATGGGCACGCCCGACTACATGGCCCCGGAGCAGATGAAAGGCATGAACGTCGATCACCGCGCCGACATCTACAGCGTGGGCGTGATGCTCTACGAAATGCTCTGCCGCGAAGTGCCCAAGGGCATCTTCGACCCGCCCTCGCACCGCACTCCTTGCGACGCCCGCATTGACCAGATCGTCATCCGTTCCTTGCAGCAGGCCCCCGACCGCCGCTACCAGAGCACGACGGAGATGAAGTCCGACATCCTCGCCGCGCGCCATCCGGTGGTGGTGCCCAACGTGGAGCCAGCCGCGCCCGTGTCCGCCTCGCCCGCGAAACCGTCGCCTCCCGGGGCGCCGAAGAAACCCGCCCCGCCGAAAGCCCCCGGCGCTGCTGCTCCGAAAAAGCCTTCCCCGCCCTCCCCGGCGAAACCGGTCGTCATGCAGGCAATCCCGCTGCCCGGAGCGAAGAAATCCAAGCTGCCGCTCTATGCCGGCCTCGGAGTGGTTGTCGTGGTCATCGCGGCTGCGGCCTTCTTTCTCCTCAAGCCGAAGGAAGAAAAGCTGACCCAAGCACAAATCTACGCCCGCGAGCATTCGAACGAAACCAAAGACGCCGGGCCTTCGGCTGTTGCCGAGCATTGGCAGGATTTGCTGGGCGACCCGGCGAAGCTGAGACTGAGCGACGGCGCGGAACGAATGCCGGAAGGGTTGCGTCTCTCCACCGATGGCGGGAAGGCGCGGGTCGTCGCTGGATCGAAGTTGCCACGCGACGCGGCGCTGCGCCTCCGGACAACTTTTGGCGACGGGCGACCTTTCTTGCACGGTCGGGTGGATAATCGCATGGGATATTATGATTTGGGTGCGACGGTGGATGGAAACACGATCAGGCTTGGCCTTTTTCAACAGAGTTCGCAGAACAAAATTAACTTGCGTGATTTTCCGCTGCCAAAGCCGCTTCGGCGGGGGCAGGAATACAACCTCGAACTGCGCATAGTCGGACAGAGTCTCACCGCGAAGCTCAATGACGAGATTGTCGGCACGTTCGTGGACGCAACTCTCTCGCAGGGCGAGTTTGAGGTGGTGGGTGCCGATCGCATAATGCCGTCGGTGCTCGTCAAGTCCCTCGAGTTCCTCGACCTCGACACACCCGCAAACGCCTCTTCTTCCCTTGCTCCTACGAAACCTTCCCCCGCATCTGCCGCTGCCGCTCCCGCTCCGCACCTCTCACCCTCCAGCGAGCCGTGGGTGGACGCGATGAAAAACGCCAACCTTCTCAAGGTCGCGGTGAAGGAAGGCCCCGCGTTGCGTATGACCGAGGCGTGCAAGGGGCTCTACATCGACCTTACTCCTGTGAGCAAAGACGGAGCGGTGCGAATGCTCTTCACGGTTGACCCGACCGGTATCGGCCTGTGCTCCGTCAATGTGCGCCAGGACTCGCCTTCTTTCTACCATCTGCACATCGAGCACAGTCTCGAGCACATCGGCTTGGGAGTGGTCGAAAACGGGACCAGCCGCACGCTGAAGTCTCTGCGATTGCCCGTGGAGACGCAGCGTGCTCCCGGCCAGCCCAACGAACTGGAACTGCGCGCCGTCGGCGCCGTGCTCGTCGCGAAGGTCAATGGCGTCGAGGTCGTGCGCTTCGAGGACAAGACACTCCCGCAAGGCCACCTCGGTATCCGGCTCGTTCCCGGCGCGCTGCTCTACGCGGTGCAAACGCTCGATTTGTCGAAGAGTTCCGCTCCGCCGTCATCTAGCACCTCTTCCCCTGTGGCTCCCAAAACCGGCAAGGAAATCAATCTCCTTTCTCTTGTGGATCTGAAACGCGATGTCGTCCAGGGAACGTGGAGCGTCACCCCGGCGGGTCTGTCGCTCGACTCCAATGACAAATTTGGCATCTGCGAGCTGCCCTACGAACCGCCGAAAGAATACGATTTCGAAGCGGAGTTCACGCCGACTTCCGGCGGCAACAATGTGAATCTGCACCTCGCTGCCGGTGGCGCGAGTTTCATCTGGAAGCTCAATGCGCATGCCCGCCTGCCGTCGATCTACGGCATCGATCTGCTTGACGGAAAGTTCATGAATGCTCGGACTGAGGGCGTGGTTACCACTCCCCTGCAACTCGAGGCCGGAAAGCGCTACACGACTCGCGCCGAAGTCCGGACGGGTGGCCTTCGGGCGCTGGTCAATGGCAACGAGATGCTCACGTGGTCGGGCGATTTTAGCCGCCTGAGTACCGAGCCGAGCGGTCGATTGCGGAATGAGCGGGCTCTGGGCGTCGGCGCCTATGGACGGAAGGTCGTTTTCCATCGGCTGGAAGTGCTGGAGGTGACCGGTCACGGAAAGCTCACCGCGACCGCGGCTCCTTCCGGAGGGTCCGCGGCGTCGGCGCCCGCATCGTCCACGCCGCCCCTCACGAGACCCTCGCCGACCTTGTTAGCTCCCGGTAGCGAGGCTGGCTTCCGCCCGCTCTTCGATAGCAAGACACTGGCGGGTTGGAGTGGCTATGACGGCGTCGCGCCATCTGCTGCCTGGAAGGCGCAGGACGGAGCCGTAACGGTCACTGGCGAGCGCTCGTGGCTCGTGACGAAGGACGTCTTTGGCGACTTCGAGCTGCGGCTGGAATGGAAGGTCGGGCCCAATGGCAATGGGGGCATTTTCTTCCACATGTCCGGAGGAGAGGGCGGTCGGCCGTTAACGGCGCCGGAGTTCCAGCTTTGCGCCCGTGACGTGTCGGACGCCTACAAGACGGGCACGCTCTACAATGTGTTGCACGCGCCAGAGGATGCCTCGCTGCCCACTGGCGAGTGGAACACCGCCCGCCTCGTGGTGCAAGGCGGGCGCTGCGAGCATTGGGTCAACGACAGGCTGGTGCTCAGCTACGACCTAAAGAGCGAGGAATGGAAGAAGCAGTGGCAGGCCAGCAAGTTTGCCAACGACCCGCGCTTTGCCCAAGCGGCGCAGGGTTGGATCGCCCTCCAGGGCTGGACCGGTGAAATCGCCTACCGCAATATCCGCATCTGCCCGTTGCCTGCGGCCTCGGCGGAAACCAGGCCGCAATCTGTGTTGACCGGTCAACCTGTCGATCTCCTTGCTCTCGTGCAACTCCCGCGCGACATCCTGGCTGGCCAGTGGACTCGGGCGGCCAATGGCTTGAGTGTCGCCAGCGCAGTCGCGGGGCCTGCCGGAACGCCACGGATCGAGATTCCTTTTGATCCGCCTGATGAGTATGACTTGGATTTCGAGTTCACGACCGACGGCCCCGGGGCCGGAATCGGACCGGCATTACCCACGGCCTTCGGCTCGTGCAGCTTCATGCTAGGCTACTCGGGCGGATACTACGGTTTCGAGCAGTTCGACGGGCGCCGGGTCTCCGATCAGACGACCATCGCCGCCGGCCTCGCCACGAAGCTCGACAACCTGATCGACGGCGGGAAGCGTCATCATTGCCACGTAGAGGTCCGGCGCGACTCGCTGCGTGCCCTGCTTGATGAACGCGAGATCACCAAATGGTCCGGCAATCTGCGACTTGTTCAGTCCGGGCCACAGGAAATCATGCGCACTCGCTCGCGACCTGGTCTATTTGCCTTCGGACATGCGGTTACGTTTCACTCCGTCGTCATCCGTGCGGCGACCGGTGGTACGCCACCCTAAGCAACTGCGTCACGGCCCAGTCAGGAGGGAGAAGCTCCGGATGGTGTCGTTGCCTTCGTCCCAAGTGAGATAGAGCTCGTAGCCAGGATGAGTGGCGGTCGCTTCGTTACGCTCCCGGTCGATCTTGTACCCTTGCTTGAGCAGCGTGGGCTCGATATCCGCGAGATGCGTGCCATTTTTGATCTCGAGGCCATCGACGACGATGACGCCCCCGTAGGTGGATTGTTGTCCCATCGTTTTGTTCATGCCGCAGACGTAGGACCGGCTCTCTCGCTGGGCTTCCGTCTCGCCCGGTCGCTCCGCGAAGGTGGGCAGGCGAAACTGGAAGCCGGCACAGAAGAGCTCCCCTTCATATTCGCGCAGCACCAAGCCCAGGGGGAGCCATTGGTATTCGAACTTGTTGGCTTTGATCTTGTCCGTCCGGTCGCAGGGCCCGAGTAACGCGGTGGTCGCTTTCAGGGAAATGCTCATGTGGTTTCGGGCCTTTTCCTTCACGACGGACGAGATCGCGTGGCCATCGATCTTGAGCACCCCGCCCTGGACGGTGACGTTGTGGGTATCCGCGGCAGGACTCGTGATGCCGAGAGCGGCCAGCAGGACGAACGGAAATGTCAGGAGGCGTGGGCTCATGGGATCGAAACCAGGCACTCCTGGATATTTCACTTCGCCGCGGCAGCGGGAGCTGGAACCGGAGCTGGAGCTGGGGCTGGAGCGGGAGGCGGAATGGTGACGGGAAGTGGAACTGGGGCCGGCTTGTCCATCACGTCGGCGAGGCGTACCCAGTTGGTATCACCCACGCGGCAGACGAGCGTTTCGCCGGTGACGTAGCGTGGGCCGGTCGTGACCGCGCGGAGCGAGCGCAACATGTCCAGCGACACCGGGCCGCGAGTTTCGTCGCCCACCCGGTAGAGATAGAGTGGCTGTTTGCTCTGCAACTCCGTGGCGTCGGCCGAGCGTGCGGCGGCGTCAGCCTGCCGGCCGGCCTCAATGGCGATACGGGCGATCAATTGAATGACCTCGGCTACTCCGAGATAGAGGATCCCCGAGAAGATCAGGCCGCCCACGATGGGCAGGGCGACGAGGCTGCTGCCGCTGGTGGACTTGAATTGCATGGCCGCCCCCACGGCGACAGCGACCGCGGCGAGCAGCGTGAGACCGCCGATGATATTGAAAATGAACGCGAGCGGGGGAGTGGAGGGGATCGGGCGTTGGGGGGTGCTCATCAGGGCGGGGGGAGGGATGGGGAAATTATTTCGAGGTGGCGGCGAGGGTGCGGAAGATGGCCGCTTCGGGTCGATTCTGTTGTTGGGCGAGGGTGGCCAGTTCGCGGAAGGTCTCCTTCGTCAGGCCGGTGCCGTCGGGGTGATTGGAGAGGATCTTTTCCACGAGCGCAAGACTGTCGCGTGCGAAGGTATCGTCGGTCTTGAGGACGAGCGCACGGCGGTAAGCCCGGGTGGCGGCCGGAAACTGCAAGTCGGCCGTGAGGGCATCACCCTCCCGGCGCGCGTATTCGGCATTCTCGGGTGCGAGGTCGGTGGCGAAGGCAAACTTTTCCACTGCTTCGCGGGTCTGCCCGTGGGTGAGGAAGTTTTGCGCCTGTTCCGCCAGGGCGGGGGCGGCGGCGCGCAGGCGAAACAGGGTCTGCGAAGCCGTGCTTCGTTCGCGGAAGAGCTGGACGGCGAAGACCAGAAGCACGGCCAGCACGGCGACGAGGCCGCCGACCAGATAGCGCTGGCGCTTGAACATCAGGAGCGTCTGTTTCACTTTACCGGCGTTTTCCGCGGTGGTGGCAAAGCCCGCCTGGTAAGCTTGAATGTCTGCCTGAAAGTCGCGCACCGTCTGGTAGCGATCGGCCGCATTGTTGGCCATGGCCTTTTGCGCCACGGCGGAGAGGGGTTCCGGGACCTTGCCGTGCGGCAGATGGGGCAGCCGTTGATTGCCGGTGGTGGCGGTCCGCGCCGGCTGAAAATCGCCGACGGCCACTTTGCTCAGGATGGCTTGCGGATCTGGGCCCTCGATCGGCGGACGCAGGGTGAGCAGATGGTGCAAGATCGCGCCGAGCGCGTAGACATCGGTGCGCACGTCCAGCGCGTCGTGTTGGCCGTAGGCCTGCTCGGGGGCCATGTATTGCGGGGTGCCGAGCACATTGCCGCTTTGCTTTTCCGCGGCGTGCAATTCCTCGCGGACGCCGGTGCGGATGATGGAGTGACCCTCGTAGCTCGCGGTCTGGTTGGCCTTGGGGTCCAGCACCTTGGCTAGTCCCCAGTCCATGAGGAGCACCTCGCCGAAATCGCCCAGCATGAAGTTCTCGGGCTTCAGGTCGCGGTGGATGACACCCTTGCTGTGGGCGAAGGCGACCGCGTCGCAGACCTTTTGGAAGATGGTGAGAAGCTGGGCGAGGGGATACTTCTTGAGCGCCTCGGGCTGGCGGAGGAAGAGATCGTCCAGGACGTGGCGCAACGTGGTGCCGCGCACGTACTTCATGGTGTAGAAGACCTGCTCCTTGTCATCGACGCCCAGTTCGTGGACCGGCACGATGTTCGGGTGCTCGAGCTGGCCGGTGATCTTGGCTTCGGCGATGAAGCGCACCACGTCGTCCGACGCTTCGCTATTGAGCATCACCTTCATGGCGACATTGCGCTCGATGGTGACCTCGCGGGCATTGAGCACCGCGCCCATGCCGCCCTGGGCGATGACGTTGCCGATTTCGTATTTCTTCTCGCGGAGGAATTCGGGAGGCAGCAGCTTGCGCAGGGCGTCGCGACGCGAACCCAAGGAGAGCGAGGTGTCCACCGACGTGGGCATCTGGCGGATTTCGAGCGTCACACTGGGGCCCAGCATGATGCGCTCCTCGGGGCGCAGGACGGTGACCGCGCCGATGCGCTCGCCATTAATGAAAGTGCCGTTGGAACTGCCGAGATCCTCGATGAGGCACTCGCGTTCCCGGATGGTGAGCCGCGCGTGGGCCCGCGAAATGAGCGGTGTCTCGATCCGGATATCGGCCTCCACGCCCCGCCCGATCACATAATCTCCCGGGAAAAATGAGCGGACCTCGGTATCGGCGTCCTGGCGCAGAATGGTGAGGTGGGCTTCGGGTAGGCTCATGAATTAAACTACGTAGAACCGCGATGCAGCGTGGCGGAGGGCGCGGACAGGGTCAAGCGCCATAGGAGATAGGCGACGCAGGGGACTCATGGGAAGGGATATTCGACGATTCCCTGGCAAAATTGGCGGACCGCATTTTATCGCTTCGCGGCGCGCCAGTTCGGGCTACGTTTTCCGCATGTCCGCCGACTCGTTTGTCCATCTCCACTGCCATACCGAATACTCGACGCTCGATGGCGCGGTACGGATCAAGCAGGCGATGAAAAAGGCGAAGGAATACGGGATGCCGGCGCTGGCCATCACAGACCACGGCAACCTGTTTGGGGCGATTGAATTTTACCAGGAAGGGCAGAGCGCGGGCATCAACCCGATCATCGGTTGCGAAGTGTACGTCGCCCCGGATTCGCATACCAAGAAATCGGCGACCACCCAGCGCGAATCGGCCTACCACTTGACCCTGCTCGCGCAGAATGACGAGGGCTACCGGAACCTCGTGAAGCTCGTCTCCATCGCCCACCTCGATGGCATGTACTACAAGCCGCGCATCGACAAGGAATTGCTCGCGCAATACGCGAAGGGGCTGATCGGGCTGAGCGGCTGTCTCAAGGGCGAAATCAATTCCGCGATCATCGAGGACAATTTGCCCAAGGCGAAGGAGTTGGGGGCGGCGTATCGCGACATCCTCGGCGCGGAGAATTTCTACATCGAGCTGCACAACCACGGCATCGAGCAGCAGATCAAGTGCAACCGGGTGCTGCCCAAGCTGGCTCAGGATCTCGGGCTCGGCCTGGTCGCGGCCAATGACGTCCATTTTCTGAACAAGACCGACCACGCGGCGCACGATGCGCTGATCTGCATCGGCACCGGCTCGAACATCGCCGATGAGCGCCGCCTGCACTACGTGCAGGAGGTTTATTTCAAGTCTCCGGCGGAGATGCGCACGCTTTTCGCCGAGGTGCCCGAGGCCTGCGACAACACGCTCACCATCGCCGAGCGCTGCCAGATCAAGATCGATACCTCGCCCAAGTATCCCAATTACACGCCGCCCGCGGGCCAGGAGCAGAACCAGTATCTGCGCGAGATCACCGAGGCCGGCCTGCACAAGCGCTATGGGGCGGAGGCGGATTCGGCGCAGGTGCGCGAGCGCTTCAAACTCGAGATCAGCGTGCTCGAGAAGCAAGGCTTCACGAACTACTTCCTCATCGTCTGGGATTTCATCCACTGGGCGAAACAGCACGGGATTCCCGTGGGACCGGGGCGCGGCTCGGCGGCCGGCTCGATGATCGCCTACGCGATGGGCATCACGGACATTGACCCGATCAAGTTCAAGCTGCTCTTCGAGCGCTTCCTGAATCCCGAGCGCGTCAGCCCGCCGGATATCGACGTGGACTTCTGCGTCAACCGGCGCGGTGAGGTGATCGAATACGTGCGGCAGAAGTACGGCGAGCGTGCCGTCTCGCAGATCATCACCTTCGGCACCCTCGGTGCGAAGTCCGTGGTCCGCGATGTGGCTCGGGTGCAAGGATGGGGCTACAGCGATGCGGATCGCGTGGCGAAGATGATCCCGAACGAACTGGGCATCACGCTCGCGGGCTTCGACAAGAAGAACAAGGAGACGGGCGAGAAGGAGCATGTCGCCGGCGCGATCGATAAAAATCCGGAATTAAAAAAAGCGGTGGATACCGAGCCCGCGACCGCGCAGTTGTGGGACATCGCGACGAAGCTGGAAGGGCTCACGCGCGGCGTCGGCGTGCACGCCGCGGGCGTGGTCATCGGCGACCGTGATCTGTCCGATTACATCCCGCTCACCCGGGCGAACGACGGCTCGATCGTCTCCCAGTATGCGATGGGGCCGCTGGGCGACGTGGGCATGTTGAAATGCGACTTTCTGGGTTTGAAGACGCTCACGGTGATCACCGATGCCGTCGTGCTCATCCATCGGCACACCCCGGATTTCGATATCGACCGCATCACGCTCGAGGACCAGGCGACCTTCGATCTGCTCAACAAGGGCGAGACGATCGCGATCTTCCAATTGGAGTCCGGCGGCATGACCGGCTGGGCGCGGCAATTCGACATCCGGCACATTGAGGATTTGAACGCGTTGATCGCCCTCTATCGCCCGGGCCCGATGGACCTGATTCCCGATTACGTGAAGCGCAAGAAGGGCCTGGCAAAGGTCAAGGCGCCGCACAAGCTGCTCGATGGCGTGACGAAGGAAACCTACGGCGTGCTCATCTACCAGGAGCAGGTTATGCAAGCGGCTCAGGTCATGGCCGGCTACACGCTCGGCGGCGCCGACCTGTTGCGCCGCGCCATGGGCAAGAAGGACAAGGAAAAGATGGCCAAGGAGCGCATCAAGTTTTGCGAAGGCTGCGCGGCCCTCCACGGCGTCAAGGAGTCGACGGCGAACGAGGTCTTCGACACGCTGGAGAAGTTCGCGGGCTACGGTTTCAACCGGTCGCATTCCGCAGCTTATGCGTGGATCAGCTACCAGACGGCGTTTTTGAAGGCGAACTACCCGGTCGAGTTCATGGCCGCGGTCATGAGCAACGAAGTTTCCAACACCGACAAGATCAGCATCTTCGTGGGCGAGTGCGAACGGATGGGCATCACGATCCTGCCGCCGGATGTGAACAAGAGCGGCCTGAAATTCACGCCCGAGGAAGTGCGCATCGAAGGCGTCGCCGCGGCGCAGGCGGCGCGACGGAAATCGGTGACGGCAGCGGCCATTCACGCCGTCGCGGAAACGGTGGAGGAAGACGGCGTGCGTTTCGAAGATTTGCCGAGTGCCCCGGCGACCAACGGGGCGCCCGCAGTGGAGGAGGTGGTGTCCGCCCCCGGCGAGAAGATCCATGTCGGCTCGATCCGCTATGGGCTGGCGGCGATCAAGAACGTGGGTGAAACGGCCGTGGCCGCCGCGATCGCCGAGCGGGACGGCAAGGGCCCGTTTCAATCGCTGGAGGATTTCTGCGGGCGGATCGACTTACGGAAGCTGAACAAGAAGGCGCTCGAATGCCTCGTGAAATGCGGAGCCTTCGACTGGACCAACGTCGAGCGTGCCCAGCTTTCCTCGGAGATCGATGGCGCTCTCGCCGCGGCCTCGAGCGCACATCGCGACCGGGCCGTGGGGCAGTTTTCCATGTTCGACGATTTTGCCGCCGCGGCTCCTGCCTCAAAGAGCGGCAAATCCGGCGGCCCCAAGGTGGCGCCGTGGAGTTCCACCGAGAAACTGGGCTTTGAAAAAGAACTGCTCGGCTTCTACGTCACCGGCCATCCGCTCGATGATTACCGCGCGGCGCTGGCGAAATTCGTACCGATCGCCAAGCTCGGTGAAGAGGAGGACAAGAGCACCGTAACCATCGCCGGGGCGCTCACCTCGGTGGAAAAGAAGTTCACCAAGAAGGATAATAAACCGTTCGCGGTGGTCGTCCTCGAAGACATGACCGGTTCCCTGGAAGTGATGATTTGGAATGAGACCTTCACCAAGAGCCAGGCGAACCTGGTGCAGGGGAGCGTGGTCTCCATCACTGGCCGGCTCGATCAGCGCGAAGAATCCCCGCGCTTGGTGGCGAATGAAGTGAAACCGGTGAAGAAGCCTGCGCCCTCGGAGAAACCGGTGGTGCTTTCCTTCGAGCGCGGCCGGGCGACGGAAAGCGACCTGATCACCGTGCGCGAAGTCGTCCAACGCTTCCCGGGCGCCCGCCGCCTGGAATTGCGCTTCGTCGACGTCGATGGCCGCGCCGTCCGCCTGCTGGCCGGCAGCGAGTTCAAGATCGCCTTGAACGATACCGCCGCGAAAGAGCTCTCGCCCTGGTTGAAGAGCTGAGGAAAGGGGGGCGGTGATCACAGGTGTAGGGCGCGTGTCCTCACGCGCGGGGGGGAAATCCGGATTGGAGTTACATCCTGGCGCGTGGGGACACGCGCCCTACACCCCACGCGCAACCTTCAGTGGCCCCATTTTGATGCGCAGGGTGAAATTTTCCGCAATGGAGCCAACAGAGCCAATGGAGCAACGCACTTTTTCCGCCGGGTCATGCGACACTACTGCGCA